>JAADFV010000234.1 GCA_013152695.1 Chloroflexota bacterium
CCGTACATGTGAGGTGGAGATGCTTCGCTAGCGTTGGCCGATGTCAAGGGTGAATCGCGGTTGAGAGGATGGTCTAATGAAAGAGATTGGCTGATCCTCCCGCTACTAAGGAAACAATGTTATGGTAAGTTGTTTTCGGTATTCATGCTGGGGGCGACAGCCCCCTGGTATACTCAGGAAGGATATTTATGCTTACTCCTGTTGCTTCGTAAATAGGACACAAATTGGTATCAATGTAGATACGTAGCACAGTAAACCAGTAACCCAGAAAACCAGGCCGGTCGTTGACAGCGCTCCCTCCCGGTTTTCCGGTTTACAGGTTTTCCGGGCTACACATGGTCTGTGCGTAGCGTGCACTGTCGGTCTGCTTCTAAAAATGGGTTGAACATAGACGGCCTCGGGTGGAGAGATGAACAATTCGTATCCTTGGTGTACGAATGTTGTGAAAATTGTGACTGAACTGAGCTAGATCATAGATGGATGTGCCATGTCAGCGTAAAATAGGCCCATACTCTGAAATCTGCGTCGATTTCTGTCGACGCTCTAAAAATAAAAGGAGAATCGAACAAAAATGACAACCCAAGTCCGCATCGATGCCTTGCTACCAGCCGAAATGGCGCGCAAGGCCGAGAATGTGGGTGTCCGTAAAGCGGAGGCCCCGTTTCTCGTGTTATTTGCCCTGGCGATATTGGCCGGTGCCTTTATTGCCTTAGGAGCAATCTTTGCCACGACCGTGGCCGCCGGAACTGCTGGCACCTGGCCCTATGGGGTTACGAAATTGCTTGTAGGTCTGGTCTTTTGTCTCGGTCTTATTTTAGTGATTGTGGGTGGCTCCGAGCTCTTCACCGGCAATAATTTGATTGCCATGGCCTGGGCAAGCGGTAAAGTGAGTACGCGCGCGCTCTTGCGCAACTGGGTGATCGTCTATGCCGGTAACTTTGTCGGTTCGCTGGGTACAGCCGTTTTGGTGCTGCTGGCTAAGCAATACACTTTTGGCGGTGGAGCTGTGGGCGCCACCGCTTTGAGCATCGCCAACGGTAAAGTTCATTTGGAATTTGTCCAGGCGATTGCTTTGGGCATCCTCTGTAACGCCCTGGTGTGCCTCGCTGTTTGGCTGACATTCAGCGCCCGCTCCACCACAGATAAAATCGCCGCCATCATCTTTCCTATTGCGGGCTTTGTTGCAGCCGGCTTCGAGCACAGTGTTGCCAATATGTACTTTATTTCGGAAGGGCTGCTCATCAAGGGCCTTGATCCCGCCTTTGCCGCCGGCACCGGTCTTGATCTTGACGGCCTGACTTGGGGAGCCTTCGTCTTCAAGAATCTAGTCCCCGTGACCATTGGGAACATCATCGGCGGCAGCCTATTGGTCGCAGGCATTTACTGGCTGGTGTTTCTCAGCCGCAATGACTGACATTTTTCTTTTTCACTTTCCCCAAATCATTACTTCATTCAAACTGAGGTTTATATCATGAAAGCATTCGTATTGATTCACGCGAGCCAGGGCTCTATCCATGAAGTCGTCCGTTTTTTGAAGCGTACTGATGGCGTGATCGAGGCCTATTTCACCTTTGGCCCCTATGATGCCATCGCCGAAGTAGAGGCTGATGACATCAATGGCGTCGCTGATGTCGTTTACAAAGAGATTCAAGCTATTCCTGGAGTAGAAGAAACACTAACCTGTTTGGCACTGAACATCAATTCGTAGTATAAATAGGGCATGTCCCAGCAGATTCCCTTGCTTCGCCGTGTCGATGAACTCCGCGCGGCCGTACGACAGCAAGACCCCCACCTTTTGGCACAACGAATTGGCGCCCGCTTCGAAACGGGCGTCAATTCTGCCGGGGAGCTGGCGTTCGACTTTTGGGGGGATCCTGTGCGCATGCTTTATCCGGCGCTCGAGGCCGTTGACGCCCGCACAGAACAGGCGCTGGACCCACTGTCCCAGGCTGTCCTCGCCTACTATTTGCATGAATCGGACGGTACGGGCCTGGCACAAAGGTGGGTGGCGTTCTCCGAGTTACCCGATGGTACTTTCTACGCCTCTTCCTACCAGGGCTACACGGGCCAGGTTTTATGGCGTCATTTTGGCAATGATACGGAACGGTTCGCTACTGCTGCCGCCGTGAGAGGGGAGCGTACTTCGTTTTCTGATATCGCCTTCCGCTTCGATGTGTTACCGAGGGTGGCGCTCTTGGCAGCCTGTTGGCCGGGAGACGAGGATTTTCCTGCTTCCTACCGCATACTCTTCGACGCCAACATCGCCCATCACCTTCCCACCGATGGTTGCGCCATTTTGGGCAGCATGCTCACAAGAATGATTCTGCGGGATGATCGCGGCGTTAGCTCCTCTGCACAACAAGCGGACCCTGATTCAAGGAGATGATGACATGAAAATTGCCATCAGTGGCAAAGGCGGCGTGGGAAAGACGACCTTAACAGCCTTGTTGGCCCAGGTGTGGGCCGATGCCGGCCGCGATGTATTGGTGGTCGATGCTGATCCCTCGCCTTGTCTGGCCGGTGCTTTAGGATTTCCGGCCGAGTTGATGGAGAAATTACGCCCCATTGCGGAAATGGATGCCCTGATCGAAGAACGGACGGGCGCGAAACCGGGTACGCTGGGAGGATTCTTCACCATCAACCCACGCGTCGACGATCTCCCCGACCGCTTTAGCGTGGCTTATCGTGGCGTGCGTCTCCTGGAAATGGGCGGCGTCGATACCGGTGGATCCGGCTGTATTTGTCCTGAAAGTGCCATGCTGAAAACGCTATTCACACATCTGCTTTTCCGGCAGGAAGAAGTCCTACTCTTGGATATGTACGCGGGGGTGGAGCACTTAGGTCGGGCCACCGTTGATTTTGTGGACGCCATGCTTATCGTCTGTGAACCCACGCGTCGTAGCCTCGGCACTGCCCGTCAGATCAAAAGGTTGGCCAACGAAATCGGTCTGGAACGGCTATGGCTGGTGGGAAACAAAGTCAGAAATGAAGATGAGGCGGCATTCCTGGTGGCGGAATCACCGGGTTTGCCCCTGCTTGGCATGTTGCCGGCGGATTTGGGCGCGCAAGAGGCCGATCGGCTCGGTATTCCCATTTATGATCACGTACCCACCCTACGCTCAGCAGCCCAAGAAATGGCAGCAGAATTGGAGAAAGCGATCTCATGACAACAACCATCGCCCTGGCAGGCAAAGGTGGCACAGGCAAGACCACCGTCGCCGCCATGATCATCCGCTATTTAGCCGAAAATAAGTCCGGTGCTATCCTCGCCATCGATGCCGATCCCAGTAGTAATCTCAATATGGTATTGGGCCTGGAACTAGGCTGGACAGTGGGAGATATTCGCGAGGATATGCTTAAGCAAGTCAAGCAATCGCTGGGAGCCACCGGTGCGGCCATGGGCACCTTGCCCGGCGGTGTTACCAAGCGAGAGTATCTGGAATACGAGGTTCGCGCCGCTTTGTCAGAGGGTGATCGCTTCGATCTCATCGCTATGGGGCGTCCGGAGGGGCCGGGCTGCTATTGCGCCGTCAACCATAATCTGCGCGAGGTCATCGATGCCATCGGCAAGCATTATCGCTGGGTGGTGATGGACAATGAAGCAGGCTTGGAGCATCTAAGCCGACGAACCACACGCAATGTCGAGTATCTGTTTGTCGTCTCGGATCCCACCTACCGCGGTCTTGTCGCGGCCGAGCGCGTGGGGTCGTTCCGTCACGAACTGGGTATCAACATCGAACACTGCTATCTGATTCTCAACCGCCTGCCGGGCGAAATGCCACCGGCACTGCGTGAAAAAATCGAGAGCATGGATTTTCCCCTGCTGGGGACGATTCCCGCTGATCCCACGATTACCGAATTCGAATTCAGCGGCAAGCCATTGGTGGAAATCGCCGAAGATTCGCCGGTGTATCAAGCGGTGGCGCGTATGATGGACAAGGTTCTTAAGTGAGATTAGCCGGCAACGGTGATCTTGATTCGATCGACTTCCTGCACCCAGGCATCCTCGCTCTGATCGTCGGCGAGCGGAAAGGCCAGGAGCCATGAGTTTGTTGCTGTCAGGGCAAGGATGATGTTGTTGTCAGGGCTCTGAAGCTCGGCCCAGGAAAACTGTGCAGCGCGATTCGTGCTACTGCTACCGACAGTCACTTGTGTTTGTGCAGAAAGCGATGTCGCCGGTAGGGAGTGTTTCAATACCTCAGCCAGCAACCAGCCTTCGATCGTTGTTCCTTGCCCCGAGAGCATCACAGGAGTGAGATCGTCTAGCTCCTGTTGCGTGATTACAGCAGTGAGGTTACCGTTGACGAAGATAGGAATATCGCCCTGGCTCACGTTTGCAAGGCTGGATGTGGCAGAGATGTCGCTTGGTTGCGCTGTCTTTGCATCGAGCAGCGAAAGGGGGAAGCGAGCGCGACAGGAGGCAGGGAGCACCGCCCGCCCCCGTTCTGTGCCCAGGCTCCAAACCAAAGCAACCAGAACGAGCAGAATCAGAGCCAGGGTGAGCCAGCGCGTGGAGTGAGACATGAGGTCTTACTGAAGGAAAATGGGTGGATTTCAGGAACGGGAAAGCACGAGTCCGCTAAAGAAGAAGAATACAGCCACCGCCGTGATGATGAT
>JAADFV010000235.1 GCA_013152695.1 Chloroflexota bacterium
CGTTCAAGGCCGCCCTGTCAGCGAAATCGTTATAGAATTACGAGACTGAGCTGATCTCTGTTTCTAGCCATTTACGATGCTGTTCAACTGGCTTCAGCAATGACTCTAAACGATGTTCTTGTTGAAGCCCAGGAATCACCACTAACCTTTGTCAGCGCAGATAATGAATTGCTGGCCGCGGCCCAAAGGGAGGGATTACAAGTAGCCAACCCAAACGATTATCCATAGTGCCTTCCGCTTGGTAGTCCAGTCTCGTTTACGTATTTCCGAATCCGTTCTTCATCCAGACCTACCGTACTCACGCAATACCCTCGCGACCATACATGCTGACCCCAGTATCGCTTTCGCAGCGCTGGAAACCGGTCGAATGGCTGCAATGCTAGCTCCTTACTTCCTACTCCTTGCTCCCTGCTTCCTCATCATAAAAAGCGGCTCACTGTTGTCGAGACAATGAACCGCTTTTGAAACTGCTCAGGATTGTTCGATTACAAACAATCAGCCACTCATCAATCAGAAGCACTCTCTGCCTGCAATTGTTCCATCGAAGTGTATTTGGGTTTAGGGACACCGGCCTCTTCGAGTAAGCGTGGTACAATTGCCTCCCAATGGACTGCCATAACGTGCATGCCGTGGATACCCGGCGTTTTCAGCAGCTTTTCGATGATTTCCAAAGCGATCTCTACACCTGTCTCTGCTTGCGCCTCCTTGTCACTACCGGCGGCATCCATGCGCTTGAGAACCTCAGGCGGAACAACCACACCCGGAACTTCATCTGCCATAAAATGTGCAGCCCGAGCACTCTTCAGCGGTACCAGGCCGGGTAAAATGTAGACCTTATCCAGCAAATTACGCTTGTCCAGCGCCTCCAACCATTCCAGAAAACGTTCGTAGTCGAAAATAGGTTGGGTTTGGATGAACTGCGCCCCGGCATTGATCTTCTTATGGGCACGCAAGGCTTCGATCTTTGGGGTCGAGCCGTAGGGCGAGGCGGCTGCGCCCAGGAACCACTGGGGACGAATCTTGATCTTGCGTCCATCGAGATAATGGCCTTCATCCCGCATCCGGCGCAGCATCCACAAAATCTGTACCGAATCCATATCGAATTGCTCGGGCATGGACATCGGTGGGGGCCCAAAGCGGAAATGATCGCCAGTAAGGCAAAGGATGTTTCGTATACCGAGACCGGCAGCGCCCATCGCGTCCGATTCGATCACAACGCGACTCCGGTCGCGAGCCTGCAACTGCATCACGGGCTCGAATCCCAAATCCAGACAGATTTTACTCGAGGCCAGGCTCCCCATGCGCGGCGAAGCCGAGGCATTGTCAGTAAAATTGGCTGCCGCTACCAAACCCTTGAGCCAGCCTGCTTTCTTGGCAATGATATTGCCCGAGGCACCGAGAGGAGGTGCAATCTCAGCTGTGGTTGTAAATTGTCCGGTACGAAGATTGGCCTCCAGCAATGATGCCGGCTCCTCATAAGCAGGAGGATGATATTGATCGTCGCCTTGCCACCAGTCTGGCTGACGAATAGAACGGAAGAGATCGTCGAATTCTTGCTTGAACTTACTTCGATTGGTCACGAACTCAAGGGGGTGTGGGCCCGCGTCCCTTTCCTTCCAGGTACGGATCACCTCCAACCATGTTTCATGCCCCACCTTATTGCCGTCTACAGGGGCATTGACTTCGAGAAGCTTATGTTCAAGACCCAGCTTCTCTGCTCGCTCATAGATCTTGAACCAGGTGCAAGGGCGGGTGGGATCAACCTCACAGGCTTCCGGTGTTGCACCCCCGCAGGGACCATTTCGTAGCCCCTTGGGACAGGTCATGGGACAGACATAGGCTGTCTCTTGCAAAATACAGTTACCGCACATGCGGCAGCCCCACAGCGTGCCTTTGACCGTACGTTCAAAGCTCGTAAACAGCCGAATGGGAGCAGAATCCCGGCGCACGGGGCTAAACGGGGGTTGATAACGACGTGGAGAAAAGACCGACATATTCGCCTCCAATGATTGGGCAAAGTGCAGAGGTCTGCAATGGCAATGCCGAGGGCAGATTCGCCCCCCCAGCCAGAGCCGTAAAACCTGAGGCCCTGAAGGGGCGAACCCATCTCGTACTCAGATATATCAGCCACTATAGCACATCGTCCTTCGCCCTGTCAATCGCAGCGATCAACGTAATTAACTACACAGTTCCAAATTCTGCCCTTGTACAGGGCTGTTCGCAAAGACGGCTCTCATGACTTGCCGCTACGGATGATCTTCTGTCATACTATTCATCCCTATCCTGAGAATACCTCAAACAGATTCTACATTCACAACTCCAGCCGCATTCTGCCATTTTTGCTTAATATTTTTTATTATGACAACCTACGAACTGCCTACACCCCTCCTTGACCCCGACACCTTCCCGCCCCTGATTTACACATCCGAACCCCATTCCTTTGCTTACAACACCTTCAAGAAACGTATCCCTGCCATTTTACGCGAGACAATGGCAGTCAATGACTTCCCTCACCACATCCAACGAAATCTCGAAGACCTCCATCAGGAATTAACAGACGGCCGTATTCGCCTCCTCCAGGAAGATACCCCTGATCGAACCTTTTGGGATGAAGTCAGTCAGCCTTTCGTCGGCCGTACATGGCTGGATGTGCCCTGGTTTTGGGCCGAAGCCTTCTTCTATCGACGCCTGCTCGAAGCTATCCGTTACTTTCATCCTGGTCCCACCCACCTCCTCGACCCCTTCCTCCCTATCAAGCGCAGAGAATGGCAACCCCAGGCCGCTCCCCGTACCCTCAATCAGCTCCTCTCTTCGCTCCCACCAGACCGGCACGGCTGCTTCGAGCGCTTTTTTCATGCCGCGCTCTGGGGCAATCGAGTCGACCTTAGCTACAACGTCGCCGGACACCTGGGGAGCAACAGCAGCAAGCAAGCCGAACAAGCGAATCTCCTGGCGGATGACAGCAAAAAAGTCTGGGCTCATCTCCGCCAGAACCGCGGCACCATCATCTATGTTACCGACAACGCCGGAACAGAACTGCTCATGGACCTGGCTCTCAGCAACTTCTTGCTAGATTCGGAACTGGCGAAAGAGGTACACATGCATGTCAAGCCCCAACCCTACTACGTCTCCGATGCCATGGCCGCGGATGTCGCCGAGGGCATCCAGGCTTTGCCGCAGGGAGGCAAGGAAGCGACACAATTAGCAGAGGCCATCCAGCGGCAGATAGATAAAGGCCGTTTTCAGATCAGCAGCCATTGGTTTTATGCCAGTAGCCTCTTTTTCTACCAATTGCCAGCCGATCTTCTTGCCCAGCTTTCCACTGCTGCACTCGTCATCGTCAAAGGCGATGCCAACTACCGACGGTTGTTGGGTGATGCTCACTGGCCCTACACGACGCCCTTCGAACATATTCTGCGCTATTTTCCGGCACCGGTCGTGGCCTTACGTACATTCAAGGCTGAATTGGCCGTAGGCCTGGCACCCGGTAAAGCGGAGCAAATTGCCCAACAAGACCCAGACTGGCTCGTTAATGGTCGCCGAGGCGTTATCCAGGCCCGCCTTTTTGCCACAAGTTAGACCATCTCTATCGCCTTATTATCTCGAATACCGTACCTTCCCAGTTGACGGCTTCTTTCACTCACCGACTAACTTGTAAAGCTGCGCACAGCATTTTCCTCTTCGATCGCTTAGGCTGGTACCCAGGCAAGTTTGTCATGAGAAACATGTAATTCTCAACAATCTTGTTTTTATCCCCACCCCTCCACCACAATCCCTCGATAATGGCATCACGCCATCCCTCCCCCACCTTAAGGACTGAATTTATGGTACTCAAAATCCGTGAAATCAACGGTGTAACCCCCGAACTGGCCGAAACCCTGATCGCCTCTGGTCTTGACAACGCCGACAAACTCCTGGCTGCGGCTGCCCAACCCCAACAGCGTACAAAACTGGCGGACCAGCTGGGAATAGACGAAGGCGAGCTGCTTGAACTGGTCAACCGTGCCGACCTGGCCCGGATCAAAGGTATTGGCCGGATTTATTCGGACCTGCTCGAATTTGCTGGCGTCGATACCATCATGGAGTTACGCCAGCGAAATCCTGATCATCTTTACGAAAAGATTGAGGAAGTGGCAGGCGAGCATCCCGTACGACGCTTACCTCGTCGTGACCAAGTCCATGACTGGGTAGCACAGGCCCAACAACTCGAGCGTGCCATCTTCTATCATCCCAACCCAGACAAGGCGGAACCAAGAAGACTTTAACGCAAAGAAAACTCTTAGCGCCTAAACATCCCCTCCCCACGCGAAGACGCCGAAGCAGATGCCTCGGCGTCTTTTTCTTGTGCGTCTGTCAGGGTGTAGCTGTGCGGACGGAGAAAGGAAAGGGGTAGTGTCAGATTTGACGCATGAGCGGCCTGTTGTTATCATTAACGACAGATTCTGTAAGCCCTCAGACTAGCACGTCGGTATGACGCTTGCACATCTGGCGGGTTCAGAAACGTCACCTGGGGCGGTGGCGGAATTGGCAGACGCAGCGGACTTAAAATCCGCCGAGCGAAGGCTCTTGTGGGTTCGAGTCCCACCCGCCCTCAAACGACGGTAAGGCCGCGCTCAGCGTAGAGCCAGGGGGGTATAAACGTGGTATCGGTCAAAGTTGAATAAGTAGCAGACGTAAGCGTCAGGCGTGGTTGCCGCATTGCGCCGGTCGGTCCAGACTACGACGGCATTGCCATTGGCATCCATGGCAACATCCGGATCTGTTTGCAAAGCCGTACCAGTATCGGTGTTGATGCGCTGATTTGTTTCCCAACCGCTGCCATCATCCTTGAACCATGCGATGAAAATGTCAGAGTTGCCGTTACGGTTATCCTCCCAGGTGGCCATTACAGAATAGGGTGAGAGGGCGAGATGTGGCTTGTGCTGGGCAGCAGGGCCGTTGTCATCGTTGATCGGTTGCGGTGAACTCCAGGGGCTGGCAGTAGCTAGGGCGCGCTGGCTGTAGTAGATGTCAGGAGCAGTAGCGGCATGACGGCTGTCTTCCCATGCTACGATTAGCTGCCCTCTGCGACTGACGACTAGATCCGGTCGCGCCGGCTTAGCCGTGGCGGGCATAGGCGCAGCGACCACTTCCGGAATAGTCCAGGTACTGGATCCGGCCTGTAAATGAGAAACAAGAAGCAATTGGACGGGTCCCCGCTGCTCAACCCAGACAACGTGTACATTTCCCTGGGCGTCGCTGGCTATGGCAGGCTGGGTTTGCACCCCCAAACTGCTGGGATGCAGACGCTGGGCCGGTTCCCAATTGCTGGAACCATGGAGGCGGCGACTCCAGAAAATGTCGGGTGTACCCGTGCGATCATCCTCCCAAACCACGAACATGGTGGCATCGCGAGTAATGGTCACAGCAGGATTCTGCTGGGTCTTTGGAGGAGTGCTGTCGGTATTCACCTGCACGGGCCCGATCCAGGTGGTGCTGCCCGCGGGTCGGAAACTTGCCCAAATATCGGAATCTCCGCCGTTGATGGCATGCCACACGGCAAGGGTCTCGCCTCGTGGACCTACGGCGAGAGCAGGAGAGGCCGTGTTGGCCAGATCGGAGCCAGGCACAGCAATGTCTCCGTGCCACTGCCCTGACCAGGGCGTTAGCAAAGCCCCGAATAGGCTGGCCTGCCCACCACGATCATCCCCCCAAACTGCAAAAGCGTTCCCCAGGCGATCGACAGCGACGGCAGGTCGAGCCTGAGCCGCTGCTGCTGACTGTTGGGCTAAGGGAACATCACATTGAGGGCGTGGTAAGGGAGTGAAAATCGGTGTAGGGGTGAGGGTGGCGGTGGGAGTCGCCGTAGCAGGAACAGTGGCCGTCGCCGTAGGTGTGGCCGTCGCTGCTGTCGTCGGTGTAAAAGTCGGCGTGGGTGTATCTGTTGCACCCGGTGGCGGCGTTGGTGTCGAAGTCGGCGTGGGCCCAGGCGTGGGTGTATCCGTCGGCGGCGAGGTTGGCGTGGCCGTGGGCGGAAGTGTGGGAGTCCAGGTGGGGGTGAAGCTTGGTGTAAAGGTAGGAGTGTAGGTCGGAACAGGTGTGTCAGTAGGAGTGCTGGTGGCAGCGGGATTAGGCGTCGGCGTAGGTGTCGCCGTAGGAGCACTGACTACAGCCGCCACAGCCGCGGCAGCATCGATGCGTCCATAGCCTGAGAACTCATCCCAGCCAGCAGCCTGCACATCGACCGCCGTACTGGTGATGATGTCTTCGAGATCATCGGGACCCAGTGAGGGATCAAGGGAAAGGAGTAAGGCAGCGAGGCCAGCAACATGCGGCGCAGCTTGACTGGTTCCTGATAGCCAGGCATAGTCGTAGCCGCTTCCGCGCCAGTAAGCGCCGACAATCCAGTGTTCGGGGTTACTGTCGTAGCTATCCGAGGGGTCGCCGCCCGGAGCGGCAACATCCACATAGCTGCCACTGTTGGAATAGCTGGCGTGACCATCACTATTATCGGTAGAAGCTACGGCCACGACATGGTTATAAGCAGCGGGATAAGAGGTAGGATTGCCGGATTCGTAATCGTTGCCGGCGGCCGCGACAATGAAAACGCCATGGCTGTAGGCATAATCAATAGCATCCTCTAGCGTCGAGCTGGTGCTGCTCCCCCCCAAACTCATGTTGATAATATCGGCGCCGTTATCGACCGCCCAACGGATGCCATCGGCAACACCACTTATGGCGCCGCTCCCCCCCGAATCCAATACTTTGACCGGCATCACTTTGGCATTCCAGGTGACGCCAGTGATCCCTTCGTTGTTGTCGCTAACGGCCGCAGCAATGCTAGCTACATGCGTTCCATGACCCTGATCATCAGAAGCATCGGCATCATTGTTGATGAAGTCATAACCGGAAACGATATGAGCGGCGAGGTCGGGATGCGTAAGGTCCACGCCGGTATCGATAATGGCGATGGTGATGCTGTTGCTTCCCGTCGTCGTGTCCCAGGCCGTATCAGCATTGATGTAAGGTAATTGCCACTGATAGTCTGCATAATACGTGTCGTTAGGAGTCACAACAGAGGTTGTAGGAAAGGCATGCAGCAGGTAATCGGGCTCGGCATAACGAATGCCCGGTTGGCGACTTAGGCGTTGCGCCAGTTTTAACTCTTCGCCTTCTGGGACGCGGACCAGTGTCAATCCCGGAGCAGCTAAAGACCTGATGGGTTCCAGTCCCAGACTTTCGATACTGGCTTCAGCCTTTGCTAGCGCCTCGGGTTCCATTTGTACGAGAATGCGGCCGGGGACGAAGTCCGGCCCGGAAGAGTGGGTAGGTGGTGATAAACGCAGGTGCGGCGCTGGTGGTATGGCACTTGGGCTGGCTGCCCATACGATCACAGATGCCAGTAATAAAGCGCATAATGCAACGAAAAGGAACGACCAGAAACGCTTTCGAAACAGCAACACAATCGACCTCCTGTAACAGTGAAATAGGAAAATATCAAAATTTCTTCTGCCCTAGTTGCCGACGCGAAGAATTAATGCGCGGCAAAGCTAACGCTTATTTCTTATTTATCTAGACGCACGATGATTCACAAATGATACGCTGATGAGAGGAAGCTGGGGGTAGGAAATCGGGGGGAGGGAGCAGGAAGTAAGAAGCAGGGAGTAA
>JAADFV010000236.1 GCA_013152695.1 Chloroflexota bacterium
GCTTGGTCACCTATCCCACCATTGCTACTGAATTCAGTCTGTGGGATGCCCCTAAGGTCTTTGCCGAGCTAGCCAAAAACCCGGCAAGTGTGCAGAAAGGGGTGTTTACTTGCTAACAACTGATTTCATTTTTCCGCATCATTTACGCTTTTTTCGAGGTCTTAAAACGCGATTCACAGACGTTACGCCCCGACAAAACCACGCCATTCTGCCTCGATTTGCTCGCGATCGGCCTTGCCGCAGCGAATGATCAGGCGATAGTGAGAAAAAGTAGACTCGCCATTTGCCAGGCGCCAGCTACCGGCAATGCAGCGACTGGGCGCCACCCCCGCGTGCCGATCGACACGCCACGGCACTGGATGTTCTGGATTCGTGGGGTGATCGAAAATAGCAACAGTACAAATTTGTTCCCGACATTGCTCTCGGCCGGGAATCGGCTGCTCGACCACGATCCAGCGAGCCCTCTTTCCGTCTGCCTCGAGATTACACGCCCCCTCACTGTTCAAAACCCTGGCTCCAGAATCCGGCCGAAAAGGTGAACGTAGATACAAGCCTCCATACTCATATTTTCCAAAAACAAGATCGGTCAGCGCCTGAAGCTTCCAGGATAAATCCAAAAAGAGCTCCTCACCCTTATCGCGAAAAAACCACTTCTGAAGTTCTGCAATCATGGGTATAGCTGTGGGAGACCGCCATTCCGTGTCCACAGTCCAACTCACAGAGTGTTCGTCGTGAATTCGCGCCAACAATGGTTGGGGATGAAATGTTCCATCGACTCCTTCCTCTTCCATCCAGAACCTCACACCATTCACATCGTTCAGGCCGATAAAAAGGCCGTGCTGCCAGGAATGATGGCTGTCTGCCCCATCTTCAGTCACCTCTCCCACGCCATCTGGAGCCAAAATGGGGTGGATAAAGGGTCGCCGATTTTGCTGGGCGTGCTGAGTGATGAGCGGCACGGTAGAATCTGCCCGATACACTCGCAGCAATTCTGCTGTAAGCAGCATACGCAAGCCGGCAACGCGGCCACTGTAATCGTTATCGGCGGTATTTTTCTTGAGTTGATCCATCGTCTTTATCCATCCATATTGATTTGTGCTCAGGCTACTTTGGTTGATATTCAAATGGTACGTCGCTGTCCTTCTGTATTCTACGAAAGTTTCCAGAAACCGTCAACAGTCCCTGTGACGCCAGTACACCGTATCAATTTCGTCGGTGCGGACAAAGTGCGACGCACTTCAAGCAGCGATATCTTCATGCACTACCGACTAAACAGATACAGTGTCGTTACGCCGGCCGTTGCAGGTTTGCCTGAAAACGGGTAGGATTGTAACACAAACGATAAAATATCCGCCGGCACATCTTTGACTTGACTTTCAATAATCTTTATGTCAACATCTATTCTTATTATCGGCACCCTTGATAGCAAAGGAACAGAGTTCGCCTTTCTACGGGACCTTATCACTGCGCGGGGACACAACACATTGATGATGGATGTTGGTGTGATGGCCGAGCCGGCTTTCTCCCCCGACATCAGCGCTTCTCAAGTTGCGGAAGCGGCAAATGAATCGTTGTCAGCACTCCGGGCTACTGCCGATCGAGGTGAGGCTCTGGCAGTGATGGCGCAGGGAGCGAGCACCATAACGACACGGCTTTATGCTGAAGGAAAGGTGGCTGGCGTGATCAGCCTGGGGGGCTCTGGTGGTACAGCAATTGCAACCCATGCCATGCAGGCACTCCCTGTGGGGTTGCCCAAAGTGATGGTCTCGACTATGGCCGCAGGTGATGTGGGGGCCTACGTCGGGGTGAAGGATATCACGATGATGTACTCGGTAGTGGATGTAGCGGGTCTCAATCGCATTTCCCGACGGATTATTGCCAATGCTGCCGGTGCGATATGCGGTATGGTAGAGCAAGCTGCACCGCCAACAGCAGACAAACCGCTCATTACGGCCACCATGTTCGGAGTCACAACGCCATGTGTCACCATGGTGCGGGAGAAATTGGAAGCCGAGGGCTACGAAGTTTTAGTTTTCCATGCCACAGGTAGCGGTGGACGGGCGATGGAGGCACTGATCGAAAGTGGTTTCGTCACCGCTGTCGCCGATATCACCACGACCGAATGGTGTGACGAGCTGGTGGGAGGCATACTCTCCGCAGGTCCACACCGACTCGAAGCTGCGGCCAAAGCAGGGATTCCCCAGGTTGTATCGGTGGGAGCACTCGATATGGTCAATTTTGGCAGTCTCGATACCGTACCCGAACAGTTCAGAAAGCGCACTCTGTACAAGCACAATCCCACCGTGACTCTCATGCGCACAACACCAGAGGAATGTGCAGAATTGGGGGAAATTATTGCCAACAAGCTCAACCAAAGTACTGGCCCCACCGCCCTTCTCATTCCTCGCAAGGGTGTCAGCATGATCGATGCTGAAGGACAGCCCTTCCACGCACCAGAAGCAGATGAGGCCTTATTCCAGGCCTTGCGTGAACACATCGATCCAAGCCATGTCGAGTTAATCGAATTGGATTTACACATCAATGATCCCCAATTTGCCGAGGCAATTGCCGCACGCCTGCTGCACATGCTGGCAGATTTCTGATACTATTTCACTTTAGCAGGAGACTTTATGCCTTTCATCACCCGAACAGAAGCGTTGAAACGCCTGCGCGCTCAGGTTGCCGCGCATAAACCGATAATCGGTGCTGGCGCCGGAACTGGTATTTCGGCCAAATTTGCAGAGCGAGGCGGTGTCGACCTGATCATCATTTACAATTCGGGGCGTTACCGCATGGCCGGGCGGGGTAGTCTGGCAGGATTGTTGCCCTACGGTGATGCCAATGCCATCGTCGTCGAAATGGCCCGTGAAGTCTTACCGGTGGTACAAAATACCATGGTTTTGGCAGGGGTCTGTGGCACCGATCCCTTTCGATTGATGCCGGTATTCCTCAAGCAGCTCAAAGAAATGGGCTTCGATGGTGTACAGAATTTCCCCACAGTTGGCTTGATTGACGGTGTCTTTCGCCAGAACCTGGAAGAAACCGGCATGAGTTATGAGCTTGAAGTCGAGATGATTCGCCAGGCCCACGAGCTGGACATGCTCACTTGCCCCTATGTTTTCAGCGAGAAGGAGGCCGTGGCAATGGCCAAAGCGGGCGCCGACGTCCTCGTACCGCACATGGGCCTCACCACGAAAGGCTCGATCGGTGCAGAGACGGCCCTGACGCTGGAAGAAGCCGCCAAACGTGTTCAAGCCATGCGTGACGCCGCTGTGGCCGTGAACCCGGATATTCTGGTCTTATGCCACGGTGGCCCCATCGCCGAACCGGAGGACGCCCGTTTCATTTTCGAGCACACGGAGGGAGTTGCAGGTTTCTTTGGCGCCTCCAGCGTGGAGAGACTTCCCACCGAAGTTGCCATCGAGAATCAGGCCCGTAGATTTAAAAGCCTTCGTTTGTAAAACGGATCCACTTCATGCCAGGTAAGGAACCGTTTGGGGACCTTGTGGGATGACGCAGATACGCGCCTGGGGGCCGTATTTTTTCTGTAAATCTGCCAGTGTTTGTTCAATGCTGTGGCAGGGCAGCAACAAAGCTGCTTCGATCTCCTCATCGCTCAAACCATCCGAATAAACGTAGACGTCAGCCTTTAGCTGTACCTGCGCCTGAATCTGTACCTGCCACTGATCATGCTCGCTGAACCCTGGTTGCTTGATTAATGCCATCACCCCTTCGGGAGAGCCGGCTGTTGCGAGAATAGCGGCGTACTTTCCATGCGCAGGAACACCGTCCTCACAGGCCGTAGCAATGATGATAGCTCCCCCTTCACGCACGATGCCCACCGCCGCACTCATGCCTTTGACCGACTGATAGAGGTTCTGGTCGAGAGGGTAACCGCTATTTGTGGTAATGATGATGTCATACGGAGCATCCACCGCAATCATGGCGCTGTTCCGCACAAATTCACAGCCGGTGGCATGGGCAGCAAGCATATCGCCAGCAAAGATGCCGGTAATGTCTCCCTCAGCGTTCAGGGAAACATTGAGGAGAAAAGTAGGTTCTGTACGCAAGGCAACCTCCCGCATCTCCTCCCAAATGGGATTTCGCGTGAGAACACCCCAGGTGGCCTTGGGATGTGCGATCATGTTCCGGCCATGATTGCTGAACACGCTCTCTGCCCCGGCCAAAGCCGGCAAAACAGCCTTAGGGCCGCCGCTGAAGCCGGCAAATAGGTGGGGTTCGATGAAGCCGGTGAGGATTTTGACGTCTGCCTGGAGGTAGGTACGATTTACCCGTACAGGATGCCCCAATTTTGTTTTGCCCAAAGATACGAGTTCCCCATCATCGAAACAATCATGCTGCTGGCAGCGGTAATTGTCAACGATAAAGTCTCCCAACATGGACCGCAACTCTGCCTCAGTCTGCGGGCGATGTGTGCCGAGACCGTTGAGGAGAGTAATGTCTTCACGTACAATACCCGCCGCTTCCAATTCGGCCAGAATGACCGGCAGGATCCGGTCGTTAGGCGTGGCCCGCGTGATGTCAGTATGCACGATGACGACGGTATCACCGG
>JAADFV010000237.1 GCA_013152695.1 Chloroflexota bacterium
TGGGGGGCGCGGGAAATCGTCGCCTGGTATGCTGCTGATTCTGACCGCCAGGTGGTCAATCAACGCCTGGATGCCTTGATGGATCGCATCATCGCCGCAGCCGAATCTGCATTTCCCATCTGACATCCACCCGCTCCTGAGCGACATTCGTCGGTTTTTCTTATTCCTTCTACTTTCCGCCTCGCCCCAATCTTCTATCTCCCACCTTCCGTATTTCTTCCCCGCCCTCCCTCATCACCCTGTCATCATGCCAAACACGGCCGACCAGTTTCTCCCCATCGAACTCGTCTTCAATCCCAACTGGTGGTACCAGACCGCCGGCATTGCCTTTGACGAATCCTTCTACTTTGATCCCCAAAAGCGCATCGAAAACGATGTGATCATGCGCCGGGTATTGTACGAGCGTTATGGCGAAATCGGTATGGGCGAAGCCGATCCACAGCCGCGGCCTATTATCGGCTCTCTGCATGTGGCGGGCGGTTTCGTCATTCCTGCCCTCCTGGGCGCTAAGATCTGGTTCGAGAAGGATGCGGCGCCGCAGCCCCTCCCTTTGGAGCTGAGCATCGCCCAGATCGAGGCCCTGGAAAAGCCGGATTTTCGCACGACCTGGCCGATAAAGGAATTCATTGCCCAGATGGACGCACTGGAGGCGGAGTGGGGCTATGTGGTGGGAGACATGAATACGGATGGGATACTGAACACGGCCTATCATCTTTACGGCCAGCAATCCTTTCTCGATTTTTACGAAGCGCCGGAACGCATCCGACGCATACTTGATTTGATCGGTGAATTGATTGTAGATGTGGCCCTGTACCTGCGCGAGCGCACCGGTTCTTGCTCCATTTCCGTCAATCGTATGGTCAAGCACGTCGACCCGCGCATGTTCTTTCATGCCAACTGCTCGGTACAGATGATCTCCCCCAAAAGCTACCGGCAAATTCATCTCCCGGTGGAGAAGCGTATGGCCGAACGCATCCAGCCTTTCGGCATCCATCATTGCGGCGACAACCTGCATCTTGTTGCCCCTGAATATGCAGCTTTACCCTTGAAGATGGTGGGGGTAGGCTGGGGTTCGGATGTAGCGTTGGTGCGCCAAGCCCTGCCCGATGCCTTCCTCAACCTGCGTCTGAGCCCTGTACGCATGTTGCAGGCCACGCCGCAAGAGATCGCCGCCGACACGGAAAATCTGTTGCAAATGGCCGGCCCTCTGGAGCAGGTTGGAATTTGCTGCATCAACATGGATTACGGCACACCTGACGAGAATCTTTTTGCCATGGTCGAAGTAGTCGAGCGTTACCGGCGTTATGGTGCCTGACACGACAAGTTCGATTTCTATTCCATTCATCCCTCCCTCTCTTTCCTCATCTCAGATTATTTTATCATGACTACACCCTGGAATCGTTTCAAACAAGCTGCTCGCAGGGAAGCACCAGATCAGGTGCCGGTAGCCCTTATTGTCGACAGTCCCTGGCTTCCTGGCTATGCCAACATCGACACCCTCGATTACTATTTGTTCCCCGAGAAATGGTTGGAGATCAATCTTGGCCTGCTAGAACGGTTCCCCGAAGTTGTCTGGATTCCTGGTTTTTGGGTGGAGTATGGCATGGCGGCCGAGCCTTCAGCATTTGGGGCGCGAGTGCACTTTCATCACGACGGCCCTCCTTCCATCGAGCCCGTGGTGACCGATGTCACGCACTGGGCCGATGCCCCCCTACCCGATGTGCAAGAAGACGGTTTCATGCCCCTGGCCCTACGTCTGTACGAAGAGATGGAAGCCCGTTTGCAGGCTGAAGGGTTGGGCATCCGCATGGTGGCCGCACGCGGTCCCTTCGTGACCGCCGGCTGGGTCATGGGTATCACCGACCTGATGATGGGTATCGTCATGCAGCCAGCTGCCGTCAATCGTTTTTTGGACACAGTCACCACCACCATCATCCGCTGGCTTCATGCTCAGCTAGACACATTGCGTGAGCCCGAAGGCATCCTTCTATTGGATGACATCGTCGGCATGGTCTCGCTCAAGCATTACCAGGAATTTGTTGCCCCTCGCTTACAACGCATCTTCGATGAATTTGACGGTTTGGTCCGTATCTATCACAATGATACTCCCTGCGCCCACTTGTATGGGGCCCTGGCCGAGGCCCATTTTGATGTCTTCAATTTTACGCACGAGGCCGATATTGCCGAAGTGAAGGCCGCCATGGGCCATAACGTCGCTCTCATGGGCAATGTAGCGCCCCTGGACCTGGGTGTGAGGGGAACTCCCGACGAAGTCGAAGCAGCGGCTCGAGTCTGCCTGGATAAGGCGGCACCGGGAGGTGGCATGATTCTCTCCTTTGGTGGCGGTATTTCGCCCGGCACCAAGCCGGAGAACATCGATGCCCTCTTGCAGGCGGCGCAGGCCTGGCATTATCCTTCCTCAGCCGCCTGAACCAAGCCCAAGAACCACAGTTTGATCGGAAATCTGGCTATCAAGGAGTAACAGCCGTATGTCTCACCCTACCTGGAATCTTTCTCCCGACCGTTTTTTCTCTTCCGAACCAAGTCAGCGGCGCGTGGCGCGTATGCTGTACGAATCCATTGCCCACCTGCCCCTGATTTGTCCACATGGCCACGTAGACCCGCGCCTCTTTGCCGACCCCGACTATAGTTTTGGTGATCCCACGGAAGTGCTGATCATCCCCGACCATTATGTTTTTCGCATGTTGTACTCCCAGGGCATTCCTCTGGAAGCGTTGGGGATTCCTCGCCGGGATGGCGGGCCAGTCGAGAGCAACCACCGCCGCATCTGGCAGACTTTTGCCGACCACTTCTACTTATTCCGGGGCACCCCCACCGGGGTCTGGCTGGCGGCCGAGTTCAGTGAGGTATTTGGAATCAAGGAGAAACTGACGAGTGAGACAGCTCAGGATATCTACGACCAGATCAAAGAGAAACTGGCTACGCCTGAATTCCGTCCCCGCGTTTTATTTGAGCGTTTCAACATCGAGGTACTCACCACCACCGACGCTGCCACCGACACTCTCGAACATCATCAAGCCATCCGCGATTCCGGCTGGAAAGGAGATATTCGCCCCACCTTCCGTCCTGACACAGTCGTCAATATCGATACGCCGGGCTGGCAGGACAATATCGCGCGGCTGTCGCAGGTCAGCGGCGTCGATATCCGCGATTACAGCAGCTATATCCAGGCTCTGGAACAACGCCGCACCTTTTTCAAAGCGATGGGGGCCACGGCCACCGATCATGCTGCTGATACTGCTTACACGGCTGCTCTCACAGCTGCAGAAGCAGACCGGATCTTGCACCGGGCACTAAGAGGTAAAGCAGATACACACGATGCCAGGCGCTTCACCGGTCACATGATCATGGAGATGGCGCGGATGAGCCTCGAAGATGGTTTGGTTATGCAATTCCACGTCGGTTCTTTCCGCAACCACAATCAGGCCATCTATGAGGCATTCGGCCCGGACAAAGGCTGCGATATCCCTGTGCAGAGCGAATTTACACGCAATTTGCGACCGTTGCTCAATAAATATGGCAACGATCCCCGCCTTACCTTTATTGTCTTCACCCTGGACGAAAGCGCGTACTCGCGCGAACTGGCCCCCCTTGCCGGACATTACCCGGCCATGCGACTGGGCCCACCCTGGTGGTTTTTTGACAGCATCAACGGCATGATTCGCTACCGCGAAGCTGTGCATGAGACAGCAGGTCTTTACAACACCGTTGGTTTCAACGACGACACTCGCGCCTATCCCTCCATTCCTGCCCGGCACGACGTGTGGCGCCGGGTGGAGAGCAACTGGCTGGCAGGGTTAGTCGTACGTGGCATCATCGATGAAGAGGATGCCATGGAGATGGCCAAGGATTCAGCTTATCGTTTGGCCAAGGAGGCCTACCGCTTTTCGTCGTAAGGCGTGCCGCGAATTGGCTGCTTTTGTGCAGTTCTCAGGATTGAAAGCGCTTAGAAATTATCGAGAAGCGCCTGCACCATGTCGGCGCCACGATTGCTGATATAGACGGCGTTAGTGCGTGCATTGATAGCCACGTCACCGGGGTCACTGACCGCAGGAGGCGTGGCTATCGTGCGCAAGGAGAGGGCGTCGAGGACAGTGAAGGTGTTGTCGGCAGAGTTGGTCACAAAGAGATGCCGGGTGCTGGGATTAAAGGCAACACCGATACCGCCATTTGGGCCACCATTTCCCACATCAATTCTGGCAATCAAGCCCAAATCACGGTCTTTTAGCTCGAAAACTGCAAGTTTATGCGGGTTTACCTCAGCCGGGACCAGTTCGGGGGCGCTAAAGCGCTCGCTGAGGGCCTGGCTGTAGGGATCATAGACGACATAGAAACGGTTGGGCTGCTGGCTGAGGGTAATCGCAAAGGGGTTTCCACCGAGGAATGCGCGTTTCTGCAGGAGTTCGGTATTTGTGGCACCATCGATCATGGCGATGTAGCCGGCGTCGCGTACACTTACCAAGATTTGATTGTATAGTTCGTCGACAGTAACGTCGAAGGGTCCGGCGCCAATGGTGATTGTTGTGATGATGCGGTCGTTCATGCCATCGA
>JAADFV010000238.1 GCA_013152695.1 Chloroflexota bacterium
CCGGCCCGATCCGCGAAGGAGACCTGGTTTGGGTACATAACCTACAGGCCAGTGGTCGGGTGCAGAATATCCTCAGCGAGCACGAAATCGAAGTACAAGTGGGTTCATTTCGTCTAAAGGTGCCTATCGACGGCGTAGAACTGCGGGAACGAGCTGTGGCCGAGCCTATCAGCGAAGGCCCTCAGCTGCCGCGCGGAGGGCAGGCTTCGCCGGGTATGGAACTTGATCTACGCGGCCTCCGTGTCGATGAAGCCCTGGAAAAGCTGGATGACTACATCGATGCAGCTTATCTGGCGGAATTACCCTGGGTACGCATCATCCACGGCAAAGGCACGGGGGCTCTACGCCAGGTCGTGCGAGATTTCCTGCGCAAGCACCCTGTCATCGCGAAATTTCGCAGTGGCGAACAAGGCGAGGGAGGCGAGGGCGTTACTCTTGCTTACTTTGTCAGTAAATAATCACGATCATGCTTACCCTGAGCCAGCATCTCAGTGACCTTCCCTTCATTGTTGTGCAGGCTATTGCCCAAAAACAAGGACTGCTGATCGAATCAGGCCACAAGGCTGATTATGTGAAGGCCATTGTTCAGGCGGCGCAAGATACAGAGCATCGTGCCTGGGTGTGGAATATGCTCAGCGCCGAGGCTCAGGCTGCCCTGATGAGCCTGGTGGCCGCACAAAACAAGATTCCTGTGGCGAGTTTTCAGCGTCAGTTTGGTGAAATTCAGCGTTTGGGTCCAGGACGGCTGGAACGGGAGCAGCCCTGGCGTCATCCTGCCAATGCGGCAGAAGAGCTGTGGTATGCGGGATTTTTAGCACGTTCCTTTATCGAAACTGAGGAAGGGTTGGTCGAAGTTTGTAGCATTCCCCGCGATCTCTTACCTTTGCCAGAACCTCCGCCTCCTCCTGCCAGCTTTCAATTCTCCCAGATGCCAGCTCCCGCCTCCACCCCACCCAGTGTACGCGATGCCTCCGATATACTGCTCGACGATTTGGCCACACTTTTGATCTACGCGCGAGAAAACCGTGTGTGGTTGAATGCTGCCGGCAGGTGGCGAGCGAAGGATCTGGCCGCTTTGCAACCGCAATTGCGGCATCAAGCTGGGCAGGCCGATGACACCTACACAGACCTTCTCCTCCACTGTGCCCGTGCCCAAAAACTTCTGCAGAGAAAAAGAAGACAGGAACAACTTCAGCGAGATCAGCTTGAGCAGTGGCTAAAAATCAGTCGTGCCCAACAAGCCTTTGCAAGCTATTGTGCCTGGCGTGATAGTCCGCACTGGGATGATCTTTGTCGTACACCGGGGTTACATTGCGATGAAGGCAATTGGCGGCATGATCCCCTTCTCGCCCGCCAGGCGATTCTCGAAATCTTGCAACAAGAGCAGCCCTGGCAGTGGCGCCGGTTGGATGATTTCATCGCCGCAGTACGCGAGCAAAGGCCTGATTTTCAACGCCCTGATGGAAATTACCACACCTGGTATATTCGTGATGAAAATGGCGACTATCTCAAAGGATTCGAAAGTTGGGATCAGGTAGAAGGTCGGGTGATTGCTTATTTCTGGCACCAGCCGCTCTTTTATTTCGGCGTGATTGCCTGGGATGAAACGAATACACTCTGGGCACTGACGGATCGAGGTGCCGCCTACGTGCAGAATACGCCTCTTGCCAGGCCAGAAGAACCTGCTCCCTTTCTCATCACTCCTGATTTTCATATCATTTTGCCTGAGGGAACGCCCCTCATCGAACGTTTTCGGGTGGCGCGATTTTGCCTGTGGGAAGCAAGTACGCCACAATATCGCTATCGCATTACGCAGCGACGCCTGCGACAAGCTGCAAAACAAGGCATTCGCCCCCAACAAATCGTGCGCTATCTGCAACGCATGAGCCATGAACAGGTGCCTGATCAAGTCATCGAGGCCCTGACAAAATTTCGACCCTAATCCTAATGACAACTATTATCCTCTTCTTTATTCCTGTTCTTATGTTGGTTGTATTGGCCAATATGGGACAAGTCTCGCGTTCTGTGCGGGGCATTACCTACGCGATTTTGTTACTGATCAGCACGCTGATCGCCTTTGGTGGCATTCAGCTTACTCTGGCAACCTCCCCCATCCTCGAGCAGATACTCAGTCCAGACGTTACCATCAATCAAAGCGCGCTGGGAGAATGGCTGGCTGTGAGCGGTCTCCTGGCGACACTTCTCATTCTTGTCAGCTTGATCGTGGAGATCAAGGGGCGGGAGTGGCAGATAAGGGGAGTCGCTATCAGTCGACCGGTGCAGCTTACAGCCCTGGTGTTGGCAATCCTCTATGCCGGTGGCAATTTTGCCCTGGTCAGGGCTTTGCCTGATCCTGCCCTTTTGGCTAAACTCGACCTGCAATTCGGCGTCAACGAATTACTCGCCCAGAATTTGGGCCTGGCTGCGCTCGCTTTCCTGGGGGTGGGGCTGGGTATTCGCCGGGATGTGCGGGCTACGTTCAGGCGCCTTGCCATACGCCGCTTGCGCCAGAAAGACATCATGATTAGCCTGGTCCTAACCCTGGGTATGGTGCTCATCAGCGCCCTCATGGGGGGACTCATCACCTTGCTTTTTCCCGGCAGTGCCGATAGTGCCAATGCCCTCAACGAAGCCCTGATCAGTGCTTTCAACAGTCCAGGCCGCGCTGTGGTTTTGGGGTTGCTTACAGGGATTGGCGAAGAGCTTCTCTATCGCGGGGCATTTCAGCCGGTTTTTGGCCTGGGCTTTACCAGTCTGGTCTTTGCTTTTCATCATGTGCAATATCTCAATCCTGCCTTTCTTTTGATCTTTATGTTAGGTCTGATTTTAGGCTGGATCAGAAATCGCTGGGGCGTGAGCGTTGCTGCCTTGACCCACGCCTGTTATAATGCAACCCTGGTTTTACTGGCACTGAGTGCTACACAAGTCAGTGGTTGATTTTCTCAAAAAGGAGTATTGAGTGTGGAAGGTGCTCAAACAGCGCATCAAGTTAATATCGTAGGCCCTCTGCTTGCAGGGCTTACCATCGTCATTCTCAACGGTTTTTTTGTCAGCATGGAATTTGCCCTGGTGACTTTACGGCGTACGCGCCTGGAACAGGCGGCCGCTCGCGGGTCGGGGACAGCGCGAATCGTCCTCACCATGCTCGAAAAACCAGACCGTGCCTATGCGGCCGCGCAATTGGGGGTTACTGCCGCCAGCATCCTTTTGGGTATTGTGGCGGAGGAGCCGATCTCGGAGTTACTCTCTCCGATTTTAGTTCCTCTTTTGGGACGCTGGATGACCATGGCCACTTCTGCCGGCATTGCCTCGGTTTTGGTACTTCTGATTCTTTCCTTTTTCCACATGGTTATCGGCGAACAGGCGCCTAAATTGGTAGCGATCCGTTATCCTGAGAAAATGGCGCAAGTACTTGCCTACCCCATGCGTGCCTTTGCTTTTATCACGGCCCCCTTTGTGTGGATTGTCGATCGCTCCACAGCCCTGGTCCTGGCACTCGTGGGCATTCACGGCAGTTCTGCCCATCACGGTACCTTCTTTTCTGTGGAAGAGCTCAAAGCGATTGTCCAGCAAAGCAGCCAGGTCGGCCTCATCGAAGAAGAAGCGCAGGAAATGCTCAATCGAGTTTTCGATTTTGGCGATCGAGTTGTGCGAGAGGTGATGGTGCCGCGCACCAATATCATCGGGATCGAGCGCAAGGAAACGATTCAGGACCTACTTCAGCTCTTTCAGCATCACCGGCACTCACGTTTTCCTGTTTACGCAGATAGTCTCGATCATGTGATTGGCATTATTTCGATCAAAGACCTTTTGGCTTTTCTGGCCAATCATCCTGATTCCCGCCACCTGCAAGTTGCCCAGCTTGATATGATTCAGGAGCCAATGATGGTACCCGAATCGCGAAAAATTGGTGATCTCTTTGCAGAAATGCGCTCGACCCGTACCGGTTTGGCTATTGTGATCGACGAGTTCGGCGGTACCGCCGGCCTGGTTACCATCGAAGAGCTGGTTGAGGAAGTTGTGGGAACGATCACGGATGAATGGGCAACCCAGCCGATTATTCGTCAGGTGGAAGAGAACGTCTTTGAGGTCGATGCCCAACTGCGTGTGGATGAGGTGAATGACGCCCTCGATATCGCCCTCCCTCTTTCCGACGACTACGAAACCATTGCCGGCCTTATTCTTTACCAACTACGACGAATCCCAATCGTCGGGCACGAATGTCAAATTCCGGGATATAGTCTTACCGTACTTGAGATGGAGGGGCCCAAGATAACAAAGGTACGGATATCTCGTACCGGTTAGTCATTGCGGTTCTTCCCAGCCAAAGCAGAAAGGGGCGGCCCAAAGGCACGCCCCTTTACTCACATGGTTGTGGTGGATTGTTTCGGAAATAGAACACTGATGCCGCTGATCGTCAGGATGACGCTGATCTGAAAAAAGGAACAAGGAGATAAGGGAAAAAGGAAAAAGGGAGGCGGCTCCTTTTGTAAACCGGTAAACCAGAAAACCGGGAAACCGGGACTTGGCGCCCTGGTTTACGGGTTTACCGGTTTCCTGGTCTACA
>JAADFV010000239.1 GCA_013152695.1 Chloroflexota bacterium
ACTGCAACTCCGGCCTTTTTCGTACGGGTAACCATCGCCTGGCTGATTGTGGATCCTTTGTGGGGGGCGTTCTGGCGACAGATCCACTACCTTACCCTCCTACCTCACGTCGAGTCCAACGCCGTGCGCGACTCAGGGCCGCCACTCCCTTATGCTCAAGCCGAAGCCCCCCTGAGCCGGCTCTGGCGCTGGATGCAGGGCGAACGTGCCGGTATCATGAGCCGCGACATCTGGCTCGCCCTCCTCCTTGCCACTTTCCTCAGCGCCTGGCTTCACCCACTTGCGGTCCTGGCCACGGCAGCTTTTGCGCTCACGGCCGTGCTTAGCACCGCTGTGCTTCCGGTTGCGCCAGCGTGGAGCCGCCTTCTTGCTGCTTTTGCTGCCATTGCCATCCCCTGGTGGTTGGGCTTGAATTTGTTCAGTGATGGGTCTGCGTGGCGCTGGCCCCGTGAAGAAAATGCCTTAGCCTGGGGATTGATGGCTCTATTCACCTTGCTGCTTTTTGCCAAAGAACAATGGCAAAGTGGTTCATCCAAACTGGGCCAGTGGGGGATAGGGGTACTACTTGTCATAATGTTATTTGTTTTTGGAAAACCGATCGTCGCCCTGAGCGTGGCTGTTATCCTGTTTCTCTCTTTGTGGCGAGCACAACGAGCAGAGTCATTGTGGCTGGAAATCGGGCAATGGCTGGCCTTATTGCTCGCCGTGGGGCAATGAAAATGAGCGGAGGGGAGTGGATTGTGCTTGGGGTTGGAATCGTATTTCTCTCGGTTTTCCTCTATTGGCTCCTTGTCCTTACCGAAGGCGTTTACCTGGGCAAGCGCGTGGTGATTTGGCTATACGACTTGTATGCACGACGCTACGATCGCATCAAGGAATGGAGCATCGAGGATGAAATCAACTACGTCGTTGAACCTTTTTTACGAGAACTGGGAGCGTGGCGACGACCACCATTGATTTTGGATGTAGCCGCAGGCACAGGGCGCTTGACCCGAGCCGTGATCCAAGCCCAGGCATTGCCCGACGCTACCTGGCTCCTCCTCGATGGTTCCGCCCGGATGCTAGCCGAAGCGCAGAAGCACCTGCAGGGGCAGGATCGGGTTTACACCCTGCAGCATACTTTGCCCCCCTTGCCCTTTGCCGATGATACCTTCGATGCGGTAACTTGCCTGGAAGCGCTCGAATTCATGCCGCAGCCCGAACAGGCCCTGGCAGAACTGGTGCGGGTTTTACGGCCGGGGGGTTATTTGTTGATCACCAATCGCGTGGGCTGGATCGCACGGCTGATGCCGGGCCGCACCTGGTCGCAGCAGCACTTATACCGGCTGCTCAAGGCGCTGGGACAGCGACACATCTCCATTCGTCCCTTTCTTGTCGATTATCAGTGGGCTAGTAGTATCAAGGCCGGGGCTTATCAGCCACCCGGAAGGGGGAGGGCGAAAAACTGGATCGCATATCTAGAAGAAGTTGCAGACTTCGATTACAATAGGGAATAGACAATATCGCTTTATTCTTTCCTTCAAAGGAGCCTGCACTTATGAAACACTTTCTTTCTCTCGCCGATTTGACCTCGACCGAACTTATCAGCTATCTCGATCTGGCCGACACACTGAAAGCAGAATGGAAGCAAGGAGGCAACCGACCCATCCTTGCCGGCAAATCTCTGGCCATGCTTTTCCAAAAACCCAGCCTACGCACCCGTGTCTCCTTCGAGATGGGTATGCAGCACCTTGGTGGACATGCGCTGTACATTGCTCCCACCGAAGTCGGTCTGGGTAAGCGCGAGAGTGTCGCCGATATTGCCCGAGTCCTTAGTAGCTATGTCGATGGTATCATGGCGCGTGTTTTTAGCCACGTCCACATCCTTGGCCTGGCCGAACATTCCAGTGCCCCCATCATCAACGGACTCAGTGACTACAACCACCCCGCCCAAGGTTTGTCCGATCTCTTCACGATCCGCGAAGCCCTTGGCCGCCTTGAAGATGTTAAACTGACGTATGTCGGAGACGGTAACAATGTGGCCACCTCACTGATGTTCGGCGGGGCTCTCGTCGGTATGCACGTAACTGTAGCCACACCTGTAGGCTTTGAGCCGCATCCTGGCGTCCTTGCTCTGGCCCAAAGTCTGGCGGCAGATACAGGCGGCTCCATCCAGATCAGCAACGATCCGAAAGCTGCTGTAAGCGGCGCCGATGTCATTTATACCGACGTCTGGACAAGCATGGGCCAGGAGGAAGAGAAACAAAGACGACTTGCTGCCTTTTCTCCTCACTTCCAGGTCAACGAAGAGCTCCTATCAGCCAGCGGCAACGCCGACGTTAAGATTATGCACTGCCTGCCTGCTCATCGCGGCGAAGAGATCACCGATGCTGTTGCCGACAGTCCCAACAGCCTTTTGTGGATTCAGGCCGAAAACCGCATGCATGCCCAAAAAGCCATCCTCGCCCGCTTGATCGGCGGCATCTAATCCCTTAAAACGGCATGGAAAATCTGATTTCAGTCTTTCGTCAATTTACCTGGCTCAGCGCCATCGATATCCTCCTGGTGGCAACAGTTTTCTACGCGGGCCTGCGTCTGTTTGCGGGCACGCAGGGAGTACAGTTGCTGCGCGGGATTTTGGTGTTGGTTTTGATCGGGGTGCTGGCCAGTAATTTTACCGGTCTCACCGCCTTTTCCTGGTTGATCCGTAACAGTGGTTTGGCTGTGTTGGTCGCGATTCCCGTCGTATTTCAGCCTGAGTTGCGCCGCGCCCTCGAACGCTTGGGCAGAACCGGCCTCTTCCTCAGCCGACCTAGGCGTTCTTCCACCGGCGCTTCCCGCCTCATCATCGAATTGATCAGCACCTGTAACCGCCTTTCGCAACAGCGGCACGGTGCCATCATCGTCCTCGAAGACCAAACCGAATTAGGCGAAACACTGGAAACAGGTGTCCGTATCCATGCCCGTGTCGAGGCAGAATTATTGCTTACCATTTTCTATCCCGGTACCCCCCTCCATGATGGCGCCGTTGTCATCCATGACGATGTCATCGAGGCCGCAGCTTGCGTACTTCCCCTCACGCAAAGGCACCTCTCCGACACCAGTCTCGGCACCCGCCATCGAGCTGCCATCGGTATCACCGAAGAAACCGACGCCCTCGCTCTGGTGGTTAGTGAAGAAACAGGGACGATCTCGGCAGCACGCAACGGTCGTCTGGCCAGGCGTCTGGACGAAAAGCGTCTGCGCCGGGTTCTGGAGCGCTTCTACGAATCACGTGGACAGTTATTTGACCTAGAAATCGAGGAAGATAGCGAGGAAGCATCCCCATGATGACTCTGACGCAGAAAACGATGGATCGCCTCGGAACCATGGCCCTGGCTCTGATCCTGGCCATTATCGTTTGGGTGGTAGCACAACAACAGGAAAACCCTCTTGAAACGACCATTATCACCGATATTCCTGTCTCTGTGCGCAATATGCCCGAAGACCTCGTACCGGTAGAAGGCGCCTCTTATCCTTCTGTCGAAGTGCGTGTTCGTGCACCCCGGAGCATCCTCGCTACCCTTACCAGGAATTCCCTCAATGCCTTTATCGATCTTGCCACTGCCCAGCCAGGTCGGCAGGAAGTCCCCGTTCAAATCGATTCCGAGGCCCCTAACGTCGACATTCTCGACATCTCACCCCCGGCCATCGTTGTGCGGCTGGAACGACGCATCAGTCGCCAAATTCCCGTCATTGCCAACATTCTCGACAGCCCTCCCTTCGGCTATGTCGCCGGCTCGGCAGTCGTCACCCCTACCATCGTCACCGTAAGCGGTCCCGAATCCCTCGTGAACCTTGTGCGCCGCGCCGAGGTTTCCGTACGCTTACTTGATGCCCGTAGCGATGTTCACGTCACCGATTTTGTCACCTTGCGTAACAGTTCGGGCGCCATCGTCACCGGCCTGGAAGTCGATCCCCGTACCGTCACCGTCGAAGTTCCCATTACGCAGCAGCAGGGCGTACGCGAAGAATCGGTACGACCTCGTTTTGTGGGCCAACCCGCCCCCAACTATATCGTCACCGGTGTCAGTGCCGATCCAGCCACGATCACCCTTTTTGGTGATCCTGATGTCTTGGACGCACTCCCACCCTTTGTGGAAACGATCCCCATCAATATTGACGGCGCTGTCGAAAGTATCGAGGAGCGAGTGCCTGTCATCGTGCCTGAGCATGTCTCAATCATGGCCGCCCAAGCCGTCAAGGTTCGTATCGATATCGAACCACTCTCCGGCAGCGCCACGACCACCCTCCATCCCATTGTGCAGGGCCTGGCCCCTGATTTACAGATTACCAACATCTCCCCAGAATCGATCGACGTGCTCTTGCTCGGCCCTCTCCCGCGCCTCTTGAATATCACTGCCGACCTCGATGTACAAGCAGTCCTGCAGCTATCCAATCTGGGCCCCGGCGTCTACACCATCACCCCGATCATGGTCTTGCCCGAAGGCGTAACCGCCCAGACCATCTTACCTGAGGCCGTTCAGGTTACGATTGAACGAAAGCCTACGGCCACACCCACCCTTGAACCACAACCTCAGCCACCCCATCTCCTACTCCTACGGCGACGCTTCATCCCACCGAAACGCTGACAGCAACAACCACCGTGACCGCGACGACCTCACCTTAACGATAGTTTATCCATGCTCCCTAAACCCAAACCCCTGGTAGCCCTTGTCGGCCGCCCCAATGTCGGCAAATCAACTCTTTTCAACCGCATTATCGGTCACAGGCATGCCATTGTCGAAGACCTTCCTGGCACTACCCGTGATCGCATCTATGCCGATGCGGAATGGCGCGGAAAGACATTTCTGGTCGTGGACACCGGCGGTATCGAGCCCATGCCCGAACATGAGCACATCGAACCCATGGCCGATCCTCTGGCGACCGCTTCCGCCGGCTTCATTCGCGAAATCAGGGAACAGGCAGAAGCAGCCATTGCCGAAGCAGACGTCATCCTCTTCATGGTCGATGCCAGCGAAGGTCTTACCGCTGCCGATGAAGAAATCGCAGATCTTTTACGCGGCTCTGCCAAACCCATCCTCCTCGTCGCCAACAAAGCCGACAATGAACAGCGACGCCTGAATGCTGTCGAGTTCTACAGCCTTGGCCTGGGTGATCCTATTCCCATTTCGGCCTATCACGGCACCGACACAGGCGATCTCATGGATATGATCGTCGAACACCTGCCCACTGCCCCTGAGATTGGCATCGATGACGAAGACGAAACTCTACGCATCGCCATCGTGGGGCGCCCCAATGTCGGGAAGTCGTCGATACTCAACGCCCTTCTCGGCCACGACCGCGCCATCGTCAGCAATCTTGCCGGTACAACGCGCGATCCTGTCGATACTTACATGACCTGGGACGGTGAACCCATCATCCTCGTAGACACAGCCGGCATTCGCCGCCGTGGTCGCATTGAGCGAGGGATCGAAAAATACAGTGTTTTCCGCGCCTTACGTGCCATCGGTCGTGCCGAAGTCGTGCTCCTCGTCGTCGACGCCGTCGAAGGCGTCACGGCCCAGGATGCCCATATTGGCGGCTATATCCTCGAAGAAAACCGCAGCCTGATCGTGGTCGTCAACAAATGGGATGCGATCCCCAAAGATACGCACACCATGGTTGATTTTACACGGGTTTTGCGGGAGGAGCTCAAATTCCTGGCTTATGTTCCTATTCTCTATGTTTCCGCTCTCACCCGTCAGCGCATCAACCAGATCCTGCCCACGGCTTTGCGCGTACGCAACGAGCGCTACCAGCGCATTCCCACCGGCGAGTTAAACAAACTTCTCCAAGATGCCGCCATCGCCCATCCTCCCAAGACCTTTAGAGGAAAACGAGTCCGCTTCTACTACGTCACTCAGGCTGAATCCGACCCCCCAACCTTCGTCTTTTTTGTCAACGACCCCACGGCCGTCCACTTTACTTACCAACGTTACCTCGAGAACAAAATTCGCGAACGGTACCGTTTCGAGGGCACACCGATCAAACTTGAATTTCGGGGAAAACCGAAAAGAGAGCGCCGATGAGACGAACCCCTCTGGATACCATCCAGATAATGACGCTGCTGCTCTTTGTCGCTGCTTTGGGCTATTTGGCCTGGCTTGGCTACGGCGCTTTGCCCGAGCCAACGCCTACACCCCAACCCTCGCACTGGTTCGATCAAGAAAAAGCTCTGGTTTTTGCACAAAGCCAATGTGATTTTGGTCCCCGCCCCTCGGGCTCACCCGCAGCATGGCGCACAGGAACCTGGATTCAGGAACAGCTCGAAGCACAAGACTGGAACGTCACTACTCAGGAATTCAGCAGGGGAGACCTACCGGCGCGTAACATTATCGCCCGCAAGGGAGAAGGGCCGCTGGTACTCATCATCAGCCCTTACGTTACCGCACCCTCGTCCAGCAGAGACTCTGATCCCAGGCAACGTAATCAACCCGAGCCTGGAGCCAGCACAGCGGCAGCCGTTGCCGTCCTCTTGGAGCTAGGACAGGTGCTCGATGTCGATCAGTTGCAAAATGAAGTGTGGTTGGTCTTTCTCGATGGAGCAGCAGGCGAGGATCGTCTCGGCCTGCAAACCTTCCTCACAAAAATGGAACAGCCTCCCTTGGCGGCTATCCAGCTCGATTTCCTCGCCACGACTCGTCATCCCCTGGTGATTGCCCCCGGCAGCGACCCAACCCTGACAGCAACCTGGTTGGACTTGGCACAGACGCTTGGGTTCAGAGGACGCTTTGCTGAAGGTAGCGACACTGATAGCTGGCCGTCCGTGCTTTCCTCGTATGCAACTGTGCATATCTCAGCCCTGGAGTTGGCCGAGCCCGGCTATCCTTATTGGCGCACGACTGAGGATACCTGTGACAAACTCCAGGCAAGAAGTTTCGCCGCCCCCGGCCAGATGCTCGAGTCACTTCTCGAGCAAAACTGGCTGCTCTCACTCTCAACCACCCCCTCACCCCAACCCTAAATTTATGTCCAAACTTATTACGCTTAAGCCTATCGTCGAACGGGGCCTCTTGGTAGGTACGGAAATCAAAGGCCAACCTGCTCGTTTCACTCTCCAAGATTCTTTGGACGAGCTAGAGCGCCTGGCCGAAACTGCGGGTGTAACCGTTGTCGGGCGGCTCACACAAGCGCTGACACACCCTAATCCCGCCACCTACATCGGCTCAGGCAAACTGGCTGAGCTCGTGTCTCGAATACAAGCCGAGGACATTCAGGTGGTGCTCTTCGATGACGAACTCAGCCCTCGTCAGCAACGTGAAATCGAGGAGGTCATCGACAACCCCGATGTCAAAGTGTTGGATCGCACGGCCCTGATCCTGGATATCTTCGCCCAGCACGCCCATACGCGTGAGGGCGCCCTGCAAGTGGAGCTGGCCCAGTATGAATACCGCTTGCCGCGCCTCACGCGCGCCTGGACGCATCTGGCCCGGCAAGCGGGTGGTCGCGCCGGCGGCGCCAGTGGTGGGGTGGGGGTACGAGGCCCGGGCGAGACCCAGCTGGAAATCGATCGGCGAGAAATATCCAAAAAGATCGCGATTTTACGTAAGGAAATTGCGCAGGTGCATGAACATCGCGAGCGTTACCGCGCCCGACGCCGGCAATCTCAGATGCCCCTTATCGCTCTGGTGGGATACACCAATGCCGGCAAATCGACTCTACTCAACGCCCTGAGTTCGGCCAATGTCTTCGCCGCCGACCAGCTTTTTGCCACACTGGACCCGGTAACGCGGCGTTTGGCGCTCCCTTCGGGGCGAGAAGTGCTTATCACCGACACGGTGGGCTTCATTCAAAAGCTCCCCACACAATTGATTGCGGCCTTTCGCGCCACCCTGGAGGAAATTCTGGAAGCAGACCTGATCCTGCATGTGATCGATAGTTCGCATCCCAACCTGGAGGAGCAGGCAAGTACGGTGGTGGAGGTATTGGAAGAGCTGGGGGCGAGGGACATTCCTGTGCTGGAAGTGCTCAACAAAATCGACCGCCTTCCGGACCAGCGCTTGCCTCTTTCCATCCGAGCGCGCTTCCCGGAGGGGGTTGCTATTTCAGCTTTACATAATGATGGTTTACAAAAACTGTGTGAACGAATTGATACTCACCTGGCCACCATCATGCTTCCGATCAAAGTACTCATTCCCTACAACGAGACAGAGCTGGTAAATTTGTTTCATGAAAATGGGATCGTCATTCGTCAGGAGCATAGGGGAGGGGGGACATTACTGGCGGGGCGGCTGCCGCGAGCGCTGCTGCACCAGTTTTGGCCGTACATGGTTGGGAGGGAAACAGAGATAAGGAGTAAGGATTAGGCGCTTAACAGTTCATGTTTGGCCCACAGGGCCAGAAAACTTTGCGTCTCCGCATAGATCCGCAGCACAGTAACCCTGTAAACCAGTAACCCAGAAAACCAGGCCGGTTGGGGGCGGCGCCGTCTTTTCCCGGTTTTCCGGTTTACAGGTTTTCCGGGTTACGGATGGTCTGTGCGCAGATTATTTTCATCATTATCGGCGTGCAAACGCTCATGGCATCTGCTTCGAAAATAGAATGCGTCACGCCGCAATAGGAAGCGGATCGAGTTGCACCTGAAAGCCAAGGCG
>JAADFV010000240.1 GCA_013152695.1 Chloroflexota bacterium
TGTCGGTGGGGGCTACAGGTGGCGTGGTGGGGGTAGGAGCCGCGGTAGTTGCCTGGGGAGGGGTGGTGGCGGCGGGGGCAGATGTGGGGGTAGCTTCGTTTCCACCGCATCCGCTGATGAGCAGGGAGAGCAGCATGAAGCTTGCCAGGAAGAGAGGGTGAAGACGTCGTAGATTCATGGTGTTCCTCCTTTCCGGAATGAGGGTAGGTAGAGATAGTAGGGTGTCGTAATATGCAGGGTACGGGTGATCTCGTCAGTCAAACCACCGCTGTCTTTGATCGTCATACGCACGGTGATATCCCCCCACATGTCGTCATACACATTCGTCCAGGGTCCGCTGGATGCATTATCCCGCAGATCAACTCTGCCGTCATTGCTCCAATCAAAGCTGATTTCCATACGGGACAGGTCATCTTCGCTGTCGAAACTACCGGAGCCATCGAAAGTGAATGTGGTTGTGATGGTGCCCGACGTGGGGGTGATCACGAGACGGGCGGTGGGGGGTGTGTTGCCACCCGGCGGCACGACCTCCACCTGACACGAGGTGCTGTCCATGAGATAGCCGCTATCCATGACGATGAGATCGACCTCGTGGATACCAAGGGAGTTGTAAGTGAAGGTGACAGGCTGCGTTACCGGTTGCCAGCTCTGGCCGCGGAAGTCAAAAATGCCCCACTTGTCCCATTTTGCTTTGAGCGCTGAAGTCGGATCCTGGGTGTCTGAGCTGTTGGCGGCACTGAAGGTGAAGGTAGTTCCTGGCGGGCCCTGGGTCGGCGTGGCGTTGCAGTGGGCCGAGGGCGGGGTATTGTTGCCCACGTCGCCCACATGCACGGTTTTGATTTTGGTGTTGGTAAGGCCGCCCGTATCCTTGATCACCAGTTTAACCTGATAATCACCGGGTGCACTGTAAGTGTAACGCGTGGGCGGATTGGTGGGGTTGAGGCCGATATCGTCCCAAATGCCATCGCCATCATAGTCAAAACTGGCCTCCAACCAGGCATCTGAGTCTTCGTTATCAGAAGAAATCATGGCATCGAAAAAGAAGATGGTGCCCACCACACCCTGTGGCGGATCGATGCTGAAGTCGGCTGTGGGCGGTGTGTTAGCGGGGGTGGATGTCAGCGTACGGGGTCGGGCTGCGACCGTGGCGGTCAGCAACAGCGTAAGTAAGACTGCGATCAAGATGCTGAGCCGAAGGTGGGTGTTGTTGGTTGTCATGGAGTAATGTATACCTCGAGTTATTGGTACCTTCTCAATGAAATTCTAGCTTGCAGAGCTAAAACGTGGGAGTAGGGAGCAGGGGTGAGGTTCACGGGGGAGGGGCGGAGGATGGTGGGAGAGGTGAATAACCATTTGTCCGTAGGCACGCACGGCTGTGCGTATTTCCTTGTTTACCTGTTGACCATCCCCCGGCCCTACCTTGTTGGTTCCGGCTTGTCCGGGTCTGGAGTTGGGTATTGGTTACTTTGACTGCAAAGGTAAATAGATGTGAAGGGTTGAGGCGGCGCCGCCGCTCCAGAACCCGCCGGTAAGGCTGTAGCCGCCGGCTGTAAGGGGGGTGCTGGCGTCAGGCTGGCCGGCCGTGCTGGCCAGGACATAGCCCCCAGCACTGACCTGGTCCCCGCCGCCGTCGATGCTCCACCAGCTCAGGTCATAGCCGCCGGCAGATTGGGCGTAAACTACCCCAATGCTCAGAGCCAGGACGATGCTGCTTACCAGGAAGATAAAGCGTAAGTGTTTTTTCATGGTCGTACTCCTGGACTGAAAGAGCGGTTTAATAAGGTTGGGTGATTTCGTAGACGATGTTTACACCGTACAGACGGATATCTTCGTTGGCAGGGCGCATGGCCAGTTCGAGATAGTAGGTGTAGTGCTCATTATCGATGGTGGCATAGTCGATGGTGTCATCCGACCAGAGTCCCTGCTTGATCGTGTGTAAGGAACCGACAGAATCGACCTGAGCCATGGATTGGAATGTACCCGTAAAATCACTCAGAGAGCGGCGTCTTAGCATGAGCGAGGCGTTGAAATCAGAGCCATCGCGCCAGCCCACATTCAATTGTTTGACGACGGCGCCCTGAGGCAACTGTACCGGCGCTGTGAACCATTCGTCCTGATTACTTTCATTTTTCAGGTAGTAGCCTTCGTTGTCGTAAGGCACGTGGCCAGCGTCGTTGAGTTGTTCGGGAATGAAGGCAGAGGTAGGAATAGAGATGACACTGCGTTTGGCCTTCCAGGTGAGATTGCCTTCGACATGGGCGTCGCCATCCGCGTAGACGGCCTTGCCCGTTTCCGAATAGCCATAGACGCCGTTGCCCTGTTGCGAGGTGCCGATCACGCCGTCGTTTAGTTGGGAATTCCCCCAGATGCCGGCGATTTTGGTGGCAATGAAAAGGGGCAGGTACCAGGTCTGGCCGCTGGTGGCGGAGAAGGCCGTGCCGGGGGAGGCACTGTCATCCTGGACATAGGCGCCGGGCACCAGGCTCAGGGCGTAGGGCGTGGGGGCGAGGCGAACGCGAGGGAGAATGGTACCCTGGGCGGCATTGGGATCACTAACGCAGGCGACTTTGAGTTGCAGCCAGCGTTCGGCCCCGGTGAAGGCGCTGCTACCGAAATCGATGTCCATTTTGAAGTAGCCATTGCTGGGGTTCACCACGGTCTGTGAGGCGCTGGCGACCTGAGTGCCGCCGCTCTGGGCGTCCCACAGCGTGGGTAGCACCGAGCAGATTTCGTTGTTGACCGGCGTGCCGTTAAAGATGATGCGTCCTTGATAGGTGAAGGCCGTGCCGGCGTTAGCCTGAGGGCTCAGTTGGCCCTGTACGCTAAGGCCCTGAGCACGGGTGGAGGGAGCTAGCGTGAAGGCAGCAAAGATAAGAACTGCTACAAGAAACACGGTAATGAGTGGGAATCGGTAAAGTTTCATGAGAATCTCCTTGTAAGGCGTGAGTGTAAGGGCTGAGTTGTGGCAAAGTACTTATACGAGGGAAGGTGAAGAGAAAGGTGTAGTCTCCGTCTGGGGTGAAATTTTTGCCACATGGCATTGCTGCACAAAGGCAAGATCGGCAACTTACTAGAGCCCGGTGAGGCGATATCTATTAGTCTAGCTTATCATACTTCTTCACTATCTCGTCATTATCTCAGAAAAATGTCCCCAAGGTTTGTTTGGGGACATTCTGTCAATACCCTAGCGCATAAACTCCCACCACCTTCCTACTACCCCCACCGCCCCGCACCTTCCCAACCCCCCAACGCGGCACCGTGCCCCTGGTCTGTCTCTGACCGCCGTCGTGGCCGCTTCATCCAGACCGACACCCTCGCGCCCATATCCTTCGCTTCGTTCAGGAAAGGCCCCGGCGACCCGCAGAGCCTAAACCGGTATGGTCGTGATAAAAAGAAGGTGTCAGACACGTCCCTTGCCGGTGAGATCATTGTGCTCCCATAAAATCCCCGACCCGCGGTAAGTTGTGAGCTTGCCGCGGGTCGATGGCTTTGCTGGTTTATCGACTGCCCCGTGTACGCACGGGATGGCCGTCGGCTCGCAGGGCTGCCAGGTCCCGTTTGATCGTCTTGGGGCTCACTTGCAGCGTCTGCGCCAGGTCTTCAATCCGGGGCAGGGCTTCCTGGGCAATCGCTTCCTCCAGCAGGCGCAGCAGTCGATGCCGGCGCAGCGCGATCTTTCCCCGCACCTGATTGTCGCCGGGATGATGGACTGTCCAGCGCACGGAGCGCCACTCGTGTTCCTGCAGGGGGCGGCCAATTGGCGCATCGGCGGCAGGGAGTTTCACTTCCACGATCGTCATCTGCTCAGCAAATGCCTCCATGATGCGGCGAAACTCCCTTTTATGTTGCAGGCTTTCCCGTTGTAACTCGGGGGGAAAATCCTGTAACAGGTGCTCCAGCGCGGCATGGGCCTGGGTGATAGCTTGTTGGGCCTCGTCGGCACGGCCGGCCGCCTTCAGGATTTGGGCATGCTGGAAGTAGATCTGCGGCGCCTGTTCCTGTTCTGTGGTGAGATCAGCAATCGCCTGCTGCGAAAAGCGTAACGCCTGCGGCAAGTCCTGTTTTTGCAGGGCTATGCGAGCTCGCAGGGAGAGGATGATGGGGTTGGTCTCCTGTGCTCCCACCGATTTTAGCAGGGTGACGGCCTGGTCGAGACTGGCGGTCGCCTCCTCGGTTTTGTGCAAAAGTAATTGGATACGGGCCAATTCCCGATAGTCCTGGGCCCCCATCCACAATTGTCCGGTTTCTGTGAGAACCCGGGCAGCTTCCTGCAACCACCTCATCGCTTCGGCATAGCGGCCCAGGCTGGCATGACACACGCCCATCATGCTGTAACACTGACCTACTGTGATGTTGTCATTGACCTTGCGGGCATATTGCAGGGTATGTTCCACATCGGCAAAGTCTTCCGATCGGGCGCCAAAGAGATCACAGCGCAGAGAAACACGGTTCAGGCGCGCCAGAGCCAGGCCGCGTTGGTTTTGCAGGCTGGCAAATATCTCGCGGCTGGCATCGTATTGTTGCAGCGCCCGGTAGTATTTTCCCTCCTCCAGGTAGTACAAATTCCCCACATTCAGGAGGATGCGGCCTTCGCCATACAGAAAGCCGATTTCCTGGCTGATTTGCAGGCCCGCCTTATAGAGTTCATGTGCATCCGACAGACGTCCCTGTTCGGTGGCAATGATGGCCAGCAAATGCAGGACATCCGCTTCACCCCGGCGATTGGCCGTTTGCCGAAACAGGTCCAGTGCCGTGTGCAGATGGGGGATGGCTTCGTCATGCCGTCCCAGGCCGATCAGGGCGTCGGCCATGGCCTGATGGGTACGACCGCGTATGTCAGCCGAGGTGCTCGACTCTGTCAACTGCAGGGCCTCCTGCAGGGGCTGAATCGCTTCTTCCAGCTTGCCCCACCAGTTCAGGACCTGGCTCCAGGCCAGCAATGCTGCCTGCTCTTCATCCGGCGCCTGCAGGGAACGGGCAAGCTCCAGGGCTTGTTGGGCGGCTTCGGCGGCTTCGGCGTAACGGCTAAGGTGATTGTACAGATAGGCCTGTCGACGTAACGCCTGGCTGCGACGTAGGGAATCATCGGCCGCCAGTTCCATCATGGCGGCGATGTCGACCGCTTGTGCATCGCGTTGACCCAATACATCGAGCACCCGCTCCCGCGCCGCCAGTAGATCAAAACGATCTTCGGCGTCCAGGTCCAGGCGTTCGGCCAGCTCGATGCAGGTGTGCCAGTGGCTCAGGGCGGCGGCGTACGAGGAGAGGGCTTCGGCCCGTTCGGCGGCCCGGCGGTGAGCAACCAGGGCCGGCCGCCAATCGCCTGCCTCGTGGAAGTGCATGGCCAGCACTTCCGGTGGGATATCCGGATCGTCCTGGAGGGCCGCGGCGATACGGGCGTGCAGTTGTTGCCGTACCTCGGCATCCATCGTGTCGTATACAGTTTGCCGTAGCAAGTCGTGGGTAACACGAAAACGGGTGCCATCACTGCGAAGTAGCCGTTGTTGATGCAGTTCCTGAATGGCAGCCATCGTAACCGGTGCAGACAGGTCACTGAGTTGCTTCATGAGATCGACACGGAAGGGTCTATTCAACACGGCCGCGGTTTCAAAAAGGGTCTGCGCAGCAGGTGTAAGATGCTCTAATCGTCGCAATAAGATTTCTTGTAGGCGCTCGGTGAGCGGCAATTCTGTGTAGTCCTCAGTGCTTTCGTCCCAGGGTGTACTCCAACGACCACTGCTGTTACGAAAAAGGATACCTTGATCGTAAAGAGCACGCAGGGTTTCCAGGAGGAAGAGCGGATGGCCGGAGGTTGCCTGATAGAGCCGTTTTTCGAAGCGGGGGGTGGCATGGGGCAGCCCCAAAGCGGCACGAATCAACTGGCCTGTGGCTTCGGCCGGAAGTGGTTGCAGTTGAATCTGTCTGGGAGGAGGCGATGCGGCATCGAGGGTGTTTTTAAGCCGTCGTAAGACGGCAGGATCGTCGTCGCGATAGCTGAGAATAAAGAGGATGGGGCTTTGCTGGCAGAGAACAAGCAGGTGGTTGAGTGTCTCCAAGCTGGCAATATCGGCCCATTGTAAATCGTCCAGTAGCAGGAGCAGGGGAGACGGTTGTGTGGAAATAGAGAGTAGGCGCAGGATGGCCTCTTGCAAGCGCTGCTGTGCTTCGACGGCGGGTAATGTTGGCAGCTCTGGCAGAGTAGGAAGCCATTCATGCAATTCGGGCAACAGATCAGCTAGGGTTGCTAACCAAACGGGATCAAGATTTAGGGCCCATTGTTGGACTTGCAGTGTTGATAGTCGGGGGCGTAAAAGCTCGATCCAGATTGCGTAGGGGCTATGGCGGCCGGACTCAGGTGCAGCAGCCTGCCAGACCTGGAGGTTGCGCCATTGCGCTTGAGCCATGATTTCTGCTAAAAAGCGGCTTTTACCAATGCCCGGTTCCCCTCTTACCGTTACCGTACCGCCCCTATGTTGCTCCAATGCTGAGAGTGCGATTTGCACCTGTTGCCATGCCTGTTCACGGCCCACCAATGGCAGTAGATGATCTTGTGTGAACAGGGGAGCATTGTCGGCCGGAGTGGAAGGAGGTACTGTGCTGGCGGCGCGTAGTTGCGCCACTAGTTTTTGTGTGGCAAGAGAAGGTACCGTATTGACTTCTTCTGCCAGTAGTCGACAAAGGGCTTCATATTGCTGCAGGGCCTGTTCGCGCTGGCCCAGAAGGCCGTAAAGTTGGATGAGTTGGCGTTGGGCATTTTCGTCGAGTGGCTCTGCCTGAACAAGGCGCTGCGCCCACACCAAAGCCTGGGCATAGGCCCCTGCTTGCATTTCAACCTCGATACATTCTTCCAAAGCTAAAAGATAGCGTTGGTGGAGCTGTTCGCGTAAAAGCAGTACCCAGTCTTCGTAATAACCGGGCAGAAGAGGGCCGGCATAATATGATAGGCCCTTTCTTAGCAACACTCCTTTTTCGTCCTCGACAGCCTCCCAGGCAGCGTCCAATACCTCTTGAAATATAGCGACATCGAGCTGAAAAGAGGCATCTTCACGAATAGTGATGCTTTCTTTACTGCTCACAAAACCATCCCACGTTTGCCGCACACGCCATAAGGCCTGATTTAAGCGCTTACGAGCTGTACTTTCAGGCAGATCCGGCCAAAGTAGGCCCGCCAAGAAGGCGCGGGCATGGTGGCGTCGGGGGTGGAGTAGCAGGTAGGCCAACAAGAGGCGGGCGTTATGCGTTGCTGGTGGGGTGAGCTCCTGGCCCGATGCCGTTCGTAAACGGTAGCCGCCTAAAAATTGGGCATGAAGTGTCGAAGACATGGTTGCAAAATGGGAGAAATGTGACCATACCCTTCGTCTATTACCATACCATCTGCCAGAGGATAAGGCAAGTGGATCGTGGTTTGGGCGCATTTTATCTCGGTGATGGTGAGCGGTTGATTTGGATGTGTCTTTTTCGCCAATGTCGGGCAAGCCATCTCAAACTCGCTGGCTGGACGCCGGGCTCTTCAGACCCCATCGTACCCGCACTTTCCCCCTTATTTCACAGGGATTTAACATAATTCTGCAGAGACAAAAGGGGGAAGCTCAGAGCCTGAGCTTCCCCCTGATTGGTTACCCTTTTACCAGGAGAGAGACTAATGTCTGGTTATCAAGGGCAGGTAGCTTTGCGGAGGCAACGTTTCGGCGACAAAGATGGTGATGGAAGCTGTGCCGCTCATCTCGTCGCTGTCGGTAGCGGTGAGGGTGATGGTGTGATAGCCCGGGCTCAGATCGGTGACGGCCAGCGAGGCGCCGCTGCCCAGGTCTCCGTCCTTGTCGGAGGCCCAGTGCAAGGCCTCGTCCGCCAGGGTGCCATCTTCCAGGTCGGAGCCCACGCCTTCGAGCACAATCGTCTGCTCAGGTGTGTACCAGTGGCCGTCGTCAGGAGCCAGAATTTGCACGGTGGGAGCATGAGGACTGATGGTAATGGCACCGGCGCTGAGGGCCTCAC
>JAADFV010000241.1 GCA_013152695.1 Chloroflexota bacterium
CAGAGCCTTACGGCCGGTGCTGCCTCCACCACCCTGAACCATAATTTAGGTGGTGATGCGGACGACTACGTGGTCGACATGCAGTATCGCAATGCTGGTAGCGGTGTAAACCAGCGCTACTTTGGTGGTACTGATTTTGGTGCCAAGTCATTCGCAGGTACGCGAAATAATGATCGGGTGGGGCTTTACTGGCGCTCGCTTACCAACACCAGCATCACCCTCTTTCGCCGAGCTGAAGATAATGTCGCCACAGATGTCCGTATCCGTATTTTCAAGCGTCCAAGAGCGACTTATGATAGCGGCTGGGGGAGCATCAAACAGGATCAGGCCGTGACTTTGTTCCATCATATCGGCGGTGATGTGGGTAATTATCTGGTCGACATGCAGTATCGTAATAGCGGAAGTGGCGTGAATCAGCGTTATTACGGAGGCACTGATTTTGGCAGCCATCCCCCGGGCGGTATGAGTGAAAACGATCGTGTGGGCGCATACTGGCGTTCTCTGAACAGTTCCTCAATTACGGTCTATCGCCGGCCAGAGGACATTTACGCCGAGGAAGTCCGTATCCGTATCTGGAATTTCTGGCAGCCCACAGCGCCGGATTACAACAGCGGTTGGGTAGCACTCCGTGCCGGAGGCCCATCTCGCACGCTTAGCCATAATCTGGGTGGAGATCCTGCTCGCTATTTGGTCGATATGCAATACTTGGGATCGAGTGCCAATGGTATCAATCTGCGTTATTACGGCGGCGCCGACTTCGGTACGCATCCGGCGGCGGGACATAGCGCCAACGATCGCGTTGCTGCCTACTGGCGCAGTCTTACGAGCGGTACTATCACCCTGTTCCGCCGGGCCGAGGATGATTATGCTCCGCGCACCCGTATTCGCATTTGGAAGATGCCCAAACCCGATTACGATAGCGGCTGGGTTACGATTAATCAGAGTCAGGCCAAGACATTCAATCATAATCTGGGCGGCAGCATCGACGATTATTTGGTAGATATGGTGTATCGCAATGGTAGCAGTGGTGTCAACCAACGCTATTTCGGAGGTGTCGATTTCGGCGCCCAGCCACCAGGCGGTATGCACGCTGAAGATCGCGTAGGGGCCTATTGGCGCAGTCTTACCAACAACAGTGTTACCGTCTATCGTCGTCCCGACGATATCTACGCCGCCGAGGTACGTATCCGCATCTGGCGCATGGCCCGACCCAGCTACCTCAGTGCCTGGCGTAGTATGAGTCAAGGTGCCGTCCGCATCCTCGATCACAATCTTTATGGAGATCCCGCTAACTACTTTATGATTATGTGGCAGAAGGATACTGGCTCCAACGGTGTCAACCAGCGTCACTACGGTGGTGCTGATTTTGGCAGCCATCCTCCTCTCGGCTACAGTGAGAATGATCGTGTCGGCGCGTATTGGCGTAGTTTGAATAACACCTCGGTAACTGTTTACCGGCGTCCTGACGATGGTTTCAGTGACTATATCTCTGTCCGAATCTGGGACTACAACCGATCCATCTATCTGCCGGCGGTGTTCAGAGAGTAATTGGGCAGCCATATGACCCTACACCAGGACTTTGCTGGCAACTCCCCCATTGTCTGGCCGAGCATATTCCCCCTTATGTTTCTTTCTTCGCCGCGTTCGTCTTTCGTTCTATTGTTGGAGGATATTTATGCTTCGTCGTCGTGTGTTTTTCGTGCTTTTATTGACAGTGTTGGTACTCCTGCCGGCCCAGGCACAAGCCATTCAGGCTCATTCTTCTCTCGTGGGGATTTCGCAAACGACCACCGTAACCTTGCCGGTTGTCATCAACGAAGTCATGCCAAAACCTGGGGTGCAAGGAGCTGCCTGGGTGGAGTTGTTTGTCGGGGAGCAAGAGTTTAGCGTTTATTTACCTGCCATCGCCCATACCAGCGGTACCGAAGTCCAGACTGCAACCCTGCCCTCAGGCCAGCATCCCCTTGTGACCACGCTCAATCTGGCAGGGTGGCAGATCAGCAACGAGCAGGGCCAGGTTTACCAGATACCGCCGCAGGTCTCGAATGTGCCCAACAATACTTACATTCTTGTGTATTTCGACGGGCAGGGCCCAGCTGCCAATGACTACAACCCTAACGACGGTCAAATTGTGCTGCACACACCAGCCGGTATGCTCGATATCTTTCCTGATACCGCCGGTCAGGTAGCCTTGTATGAGGCCGGCTCGCGTAGTCCCCAGAGCATCGTTGACTTTGTTGCCTGGGGCGGTTTCAATGCCAGTACCGCAGCCAATGCGGTCGCCGCTGGTATCTGGCCCCAAGGACATGCCGTCAGTTTCGAAAATGGCTTCGGCGACATTAGCGAAGCCGATATTCTGGAGTCGGACGAATCCATCGCTCGTTATCCAGGAGCAGTGGGAAGGGGGGCACTTCTGTGGGCCAACTATCCCACGGGGAGTGCCACACCTGGTGCTGCCAACACCTTGGCACCGGTGACCTTCATTACGCCCCAAAATGGCGCGCGAGTCGACACAGCCACCCTCTCACTAAGTTGGCGAGAAGCTGCTGGCGCCAGTGCCTACCATTTCCAGCTGGATAATGGTACCAGCTTCGATACGCCTCTCATCGACGTCATCACTCCCCACACCTTTTTCAAACCTAACCCCCTGCTCAGTCCTGGCACCTATTATTGGCGGGTCAACCCCTTGCAGAACGGCAACCATACAGCCTGGACGAAGCTTTTTCAGATCGAGGTTGTCAACTTGGGGGTGCAAGCGGCCAGCGTCACAGCCGAGAAAGTGCTGGGCATTGGACGGGTACGACAGAACAAGGACAGCTACTTGCTGGGCCTGGACGGGGCGCCGGAGGGAGACCCCACTACCAACACGCCCGAGGATGCCTGGGATTCCCCGGCCCCTTGTACCGTGCCCCCCTGCGCCGACTACACCAAATACACCCACGGTCGCCAGTATTGCGTGCGCGCCTCCATCCGCATGATGGCCAGCTGGTACAACGGCGGCAATGTGCTCAGCATGGATCGCATCAGCTACCATATTCTGGAGGAGTGGTCGGGCAACACGCGACCGGGGACCAATGACGGCATCCCCGATAACGATCTGGGCTATGATCGAGGCATGTACTACCCGGATGAAGAAGACGAGGGTATCTCCTGGGCATTGAACACGACGATCAACTCCCCCGGAGGCAAACCTTCGTTCGCCAACATCAAATCCTGGATCGACGCCAACCGGCCCATCATGTTCCGCAGACCCGGCCACATGATGGTGATCGACGGTTACCGGGAGATTGACGGCGATCAGTACATCCATGTGCTTGATCCCGACCAGCCTCCGGCTCTGCAACGCTGGCAGGATTACAGCACCCAAACCATCGACGGCTATTGGGTAGGGCCTAGTAGTGGCATGGGCCGCAGTGATGAAGCCAGTGTCAGCACGGACAGCGATGGCGATGGCATCATGGATTTCGATGAGGTCAATCGCTTCAACCTCAACGCCTATGATTCGGATACAGATGACGACTGGGTGCCAGATAAAAAGGACATGCGCGAATATGTCTTCGACGCCGCCGGCAACTACAGCAAGCGAAACAGCGATTTGGATGGCGATGGCCTCCGCAAAGAACGTGATGCGGACAACGACGGTGATGGCTCGCCTGATGGCTGCGAAGACACCAATTATAACGGCATCTACGAAGCGGGTGCCGGCGAAACCGACAATTTCAGCGCTGCCAGCCATCAAGCCTGTACACCACTTTTCAATATCCTCTACCCCCTGAAGACCGAGCCCGAAAATGCTGGCGATCCAGCTGCTCCCGATAAAATCCTCGTACAGGTAAGCACGGCTGTGCCCGCGGGCTGGAGCCTGACCCTTACTGCAGGCGACTTCGATGTCTTTATCGGCGGAGACCCTGCCCTCGTGCTTTCAGTCTATCCCTCCGCCGATACGTATTTCCTGGTCGTCAAGCCCCCGCCTCAGGCTGCTGCCGCCTATTACGATCTGAAGGTGAATCTCTCCGGTACGGCCACAGACGGCGAACCCAACGCCGTCTACTATCTGGAAAAAGCACCCAACGACGAGGTCATCGTACTCGACCGTTCCGGTAGCATGCTCAGCGACGATAAAATCGCTGCAGCCAAGAACGCAGCCAGTGCCTTTGTCGATTTTCTCAATGACGGCGATGCCATCGGCGTCACCAGTTTCGCCAGCAGCGCCAGCACAAACTATCCTCTCACGGAGATCACGGCGGCAAGCGTGCGTTCTGATGCCATCAACGCCATCGATAGTCTCAGTGCCTCGGGTACGACGGCCCTGGGCCAGGGTGTACAGCAGGGCTACGCTGAGCTTACAAGCAGCGGTAATTCCGATCACGACTGGTCGCTGGTGCTCCTCAGCGATGGTTGGGAGAATGTAGCACCTTACTGGGCCGATGTGGAGAGCAGTATCACCGATGCTGTTGTGCACACGGTGGCCCTGGGTGAGGACGCTGACAAAGCGCTGCTACAGAGTATTGCCGGGGCCAAGCACGGCCAGTATTTTTATGTAGA
>JAADFV010000242.1 GCA_013152695.1 Chloroflexota bacterium
ATCCCCACCAAGGACCCCGCGCTTTCCGGCTCTACACGCGACTGCACCAGCAAAACCGTTTGCCTTTACGCATCAGCGCCAACTTCGAAGCAGCCCACCTTCATCACCTCATCGATTTGGGTTTGCAAAGTGGTTTTGGCGATGCCTGGCTACGCCTGGGCCACATCAAACTCTTTGCCGATGGCTCTCTCGGCGCTCAGACCGCCTGGATGCTGGCCCCTTACGCCAACAATCCTTCTAACCGCGGCATGTTTCTCACCCCTCCCGCCACTATGGCCGAGATCATTCGTACCGCCCACCAGCATGGTCTCGCCATCTCCGTCCATGCCATCGGTGATCGCGCCAATCGTGAAGTTCTCGATATCTTTGCAGAAGTGATTGCCGCCGGCAGCGACTATCCGCCCCTCATCCCCCACCGCATCGAACATGTTCAGGCCTTACACCCAGCCGATCAGCCTCGCCTCGCCCAGATGCAGATCACGGCCTCGATGCAGCCTCTACATTGCACTGATGACATCACCAATGTCGAACGCCTGTGGGGCGACAAGGGTGCCCATGCTTACGTCTTTCGCTCCCTCCTCGAGGCCGGTACCACCCTGGCCTTTGGTTCCGATGCCCCCGTCGCCAGCCCCAACCCCTGGTGGGGCATCCATGCTGCCGTCACCCGTCAACGCCGTGATGGCACACCGGCCGCTGGCTGGTATCCCGAGCAGCGCCTTACCGTCGCCGAAGCCATTGCCGCTTACACCCTGGGCCCGGCCAACGCCATCGGCCAGCAACATCAGCAAGGTCGCCTTGCTCCCGGCTATCTAGCTGATCTTATTGTCATCGATCGCGATCCCTTTTCCTGTGATCCCACCGATCTTGCCAATGTCCAGGTCTTGCTGACGATGATCGGCGGAAGTATCGTATTCCAAGACGCGACACTGGTCTGATTGGGCAATACCATGAAAATGCTTGTTCACGATATTGCCCTGATTATCGAAGTGCCCTATTTCCAGGACTGGCCCTCAGGCTTGTGCTTGCAACAAGCGCAATAACGTCTTGTGCGCCAGGATCTCGCTGCTGATCAAGCCGGCAACCGCGCCTTTCTCCACAACCGGCATGGCGGATATCTCGAAGGTTTCCAGTTTACGCAGCACATCCAGGAGATTGTCGTCGGGACTGGCGGTAACCACATCCTTGGTCATGATTTCTGTAACCGGCAGTTGTTCAGAATAACCATGCGCCGCAGCATTGGTAATATCCCAGTCTGTGACAATGCCGACCAGTTCACCCTTGGCATTGACAACGCCCAAGACTTCATTCGGGTCCTCGACCAGTAGCTCGGCTGCTTCTCGCATCGTGCTTTCCGGCCCGATTACATGCATCGGTTCCATAATATCGGCAACACGGCGGAAGCGTTCGCTGGCACTAATACGATTGATGCTTAGCTGTTCGGCCGCCTCCAGGGGCAGCATATCAGGATCGGCAATCAAAAGATCGACCAACTCTCGCATATTGCGGCGGATGACCTCTTCTCGCTGCTTGATTCCTGCTTGCAAGCGTTTCTGCGCCAGTTCTGCTAATTCATTGGCATGATCATCTAGCCAGCGCTGGATCGCTTCCCGGTCTCCTAAGAGGGTGTCGGGGATGCGTAGATGGGCAGGGGTTTGGATCAAATATTCCTGGGCCGCGAAAATAACCCCGCCCGAATTGACCAGAAAATCAGAAGCAATAAGTGTACCCTGTTGCCAGTAAACCGTACGCTCCATGCGCAGCCGTGCTGCCCGTCGTACGGGGTCTGGCGAATAGGTGTTCGCCCCTTCCACGATCATCGCCCACCGTCCCCGCTTGTCCACGGTCATGGCCGGACGACTGTCCGCGGACACATCGAGATAATTGGCAATGGGAGCGGCCGGCACCAGACAAAAAGCATCTTCGCGTAGTAAATCGTTGGGAGCATTAGAAAACTTGGTGTCAGGCCAGGGGCTGCGTTTATCCTGCAAATACTGCAAAAAATAGGCAAAACTTACCAGACCATGTTCATCGCGTAGTGCCATGACCTTATCCATGGGTAAGCCTTTTTCTCGATAAAGATAACCGTGTGCGTCGCTTAAGCCGACGATGTGGGGGGCTGGTTCTTGCTCGGTCAAGATACGGGCGACATGCGAGCCCACAGCGCCAAACCCCTGAATCAAAACAGTGAGTTTGTCACGGCTGAGGACTTCCATATTCGCGAACTGGGGTAGTACACGCAGGCGATCGATCTCATCCAGTAAAGCATCGATAGCGATGACAACGCCCCCCGCGGCCGCGCCCAGTTGATCGATGCGGTTACCCCCCATATCCACCGGTTTCGAAAGTGCATTATCCAGACCATTCTCGATGGCAATGGTCTTCATATCTTCGTCATTGGTCCCGACGTCGGGACCCGGCAGATACATCTGGCGATAGCGTCTGATGAGATGCGCAAAGCGACGCACAATTTCGGTGTGTTCTTCATCACTGATCTCTCGCTCGGGGGCGACGATCCCCGCCTTACCTCCACCATACGGTAAATCGGCCGCAGCATTTTTCAAAGTCATACCCCGCGCCAGATTGAAGATCACCGTCGGCGTGATCGTCGGCAGCATCCGGATCCCCCCCATGGCCGGTCGTCCCATCGCCAGATTGTCTACGACCAGATATCCCCCAACTTCCAAATCATCCTGCTCGTCCCACATGCACACAACTAAACTTGGCCCCAGGCGGTCAACTTCAATCCCGAGACGGTGCAGGCGCTCCACATCACTGGCATGAAACTCCATAAACCGCAGATTCTCTTGCTCTTTTAACCGATTTTGCCAGGTACGTTCCGGCAAAACCTTACGTAAAAAGGTGTTCATTTGTTTCGGAATCATCGTTGATTACTCCTTGGTTATCGAAATGCAGCGACTTACGGCATTGCCGAAGGACACAGATCGGCGAGTACGCAAGCGGCGCAGTCCGGCTTACGCGCCTTGCATATCCGGCGGCCATGAAAAATCAATAAGTGGGCAAAATCGATCCAATCCTCACGAGGTACGATTTCCATCAAATCCTTTTCGATTTTCTTGGGGTCTTTATGGGTGGTCAGGCCCAGACGCAAAGCCAACCGCTTGACATGCGTATCCACCACAATTCCGGCCGTAATCTTGAACCCCACCCCCAGCACTACGTTCGCCGTCTTGCGGGCCACGCCCGGAAGTTTCAGCAATTCATCCATATTGGCGGGCACCTCGCCACCATACTCGTAGGCGACAATCTGTGCCGCTTCCTGGATGTGTTTGGCCTTATTGCGGAAGAAACCGGTTGAGCGAATAGCCTCTTCGATCTCCTTACGGTCGGCATCAGCGAAAGCGCGCGGGGTCGGGAAACGGGCAAACAGGGCGGGGGTTACTTTGTTCACGCGTTCATCGGTGCACTGCGCCGAAAGAATCGTCGCTACCAACAATTCCCAGGGTGTGCGATAGTGCAGGGCGCAGCAGGCATCAGGATAGGCCTCTCGTAGACGGCGAATGATCTCGGGGATACGTTCGGTGGCGGGGGAATGAGGATCAAGTTCAGTCATATCGTTATTGTAACACAATAAAACCTGAGCGGCTGCCTTGGAAAGGGGCGAGAGTCCGGGGGCGAGGGGGTTTGGACTGGCGAGGTCGCGTCGGAGTAAAGACCTTCCAGGTCTCGCAGACCTGGAAGGTCTAGAGAAGATTTGACAAAATGACCGATCTGGCTACAATGGACACTCACATTCATCCCTACTCATGATGATCTTCTTCACGACCTCCTGCAAGCGCGTCAAGCCCGCCAAGCCTTTCGGGGCAGGGCCGGTTCCGCGCGTCTGAATTCATTCATCCGTTCGTTTCCCTCGCCCTACCCGCACATTTGTCAGGTAGGGCTTTTTTATTAGCCATCATGTTGATTATCTTTTTTAGTAAGTGCAGCAAGAAGCAGAATTTTACTCAACCGGCCTGCTGGCCCGGATAGGCTGCTGCTGCATACTTTTTTCATGCCAAGCCCCTTCCGCTCACAGCAGGAGGGGCTTTTTTTATTCCCATTTCTTCCCAGTCATCATCCACTCCCACCCCAAACTTTTGCCCTAGGAGCCCAACCATGTCTTTACAAGAGTATGCCATCATCGAATCGACCCTGCGTGAGGGCGAACAATTCATCGGCGCCCAATTCGATCGCGAACAGAAAATACGCGTTGCCCAAGCCCTCGACGCCTTCGGCGTCGAATATCTCGAACTGACCTCGCCTTTGGCCTCACCCGGCAGCCTCGCCGATCTGCGGACCATTACCGGTCTCGGCCTCAAGGCACGTATCCTCACCCACATTCGTTGCCATCGTCATGACGCCAGCATCGCTCTGGATACTGGCGTTGATGGCGTCGATGTTGTCATCGGCACCTCCTCGGCCTTGCGACAATTCAGTCACGGCAAAAGCATCGATGAAATCATCGATCTGGCTGCCGATGTGCTCACCTGGATTCGCAGTCAGGCGCCCGACATCGAACTACGCTTCAGCACCGAAGACT
>JAADFV010000243.1:0-1452 GCA_013152695.1 Chloroflexota bacterium
AACTGGAGGTATTGCGCCTTCTCGCGGAGGGGCTGACCAACCGTGAAATTGCCCGGCGCCTGTTTTTAGCGGAAGGCACGGTCAAGAACTATGTCAGTAATATTCTGGGTAAAATTGGGGCAAGAGACCGCACACAAGCGGCTCTGCGCGCGCAGGAATTAGGGTTATTGGAGAAATGAGCAAAGCGCGTGGAGAAAAGACCAGCAAGATCTCGGAGACCTCAGAGGTCTGCACACACAACAAGGTATCGCTTCTATATCCCCTGCTTTCTCGTCCCTTCCCCTTCAGGTTGACGCCTTCGCCACCTCACGCGACAATAGACCTGCAAAGTCTCGGAGACCTCGCTGGTCTGCCCTGAAAATAGGACACAGATTCACACAGAAAACACAGATTGCTTTATGTTTTCATCTGCCGTGGTGCTGGCGTGCCAGCATGTGCATCTGCACCCGAAGTAATGCCATGTCACCCTACACCCCGCTCTCCCCTGGCCACTAGCACCACGTCCATCGTAATTCTGAACATTACCACCTTGTAAACGACTTTCAGTCATGGCCTTACTCCTCATTTCATGCCATAATCAGCAAAGAACCAACGTATATTGCTCGTAACGACATCATTTTCTGGTTTGATGAACATTCACCAAATAATCAGGTAATAAAAAACCTCCGGGAGGTAGCGATGAAAAGTCGTCCATTTCGAAGGATTTGGCTGACGAAACGCCTACTTTTTCGCGAGAATCCTTGCAGCTACCTCCCGGAGGTAACCTCAAACTATCACCGGTTTATTTTCTGAATCTTCATTCTTCATGGAACCAGAAACCAATTTATCCAGACCCATTACAAACAACAAAACCTGAGCCCTCTCGCCCACCTCATCTCTGATGATTGATGTTATGCTCGATCCCGAAACCCACCTCGTCTTACAAACCAACTTCGGCCGCCGTGCCCCAGACATCCTGCCCGGGCGTTGCCTTAACACGCGTCACAAAAATGCTAACTGCACTCTCTGCCTTGATGCTTGCCCAGTGGATGCGATCCAACTTACACACTCCGTACCCATCACCCCCAAATTGCAGGACGAAACCTGCATTCATTGTGGCGTGTGCCTGCCTACCTGCCCCACTGACGTCTTTAGCCAGGCCCTGGTTCCCGAAACTACTCTCCTCCGCACCCATTTCGAGCTCCCCGTCGCACAAACACTGGTCATCATCTGCCCCTTACACCCCAAACCGCAGGAAAACAACGCCCCTGCCGATCATATCATCCGCCATCAACGTTGTCTCGCTGCTTTTAGCGAAGAGCACCTCCTCGCCCTCAGTGCTGATGGTCAACGCTCGCTGTGGCTAGATGATAGCTGGTGCCAACACTGCCCCATCGCCTCTGTACACAACATCTTGCTGCACACGGTACAAAGTGCCAATGCCTTGCTCAAAACATTCGCGCGGCCGCAGAA
>JAADFV010000243.1:1500-9275 GCA_013152695.1 Chloroflexota bacterium
CCTACCCCTGACAGAATCATCTCAGCCTCAGGTTTCACGCCGGGGTTTGTTCAAAGCATTAGGAAAAGTCGTCCAGCAACGTACCAGCGAAGTCCTCGAAAATCTCCCGGACCAGCCCACAGGTACCCTTCCTGTGGATCAACGCCTGCCCGCACACATCCCTCCCTCCCGAAAACACCTCAACGAACACCTCGCAGGCCTCCTGCCCCTCCCCTCAGAACAACTCCCCGCTGATGACGAGCTCCCCGCCGACAGTATCCCCTACGGTCAGGTTCAAATCGACGCCTCGCGCTGTTCCGGCTGCAACCTCTGCGCCCGCTTTTGCCCCACCGGGGCTCTTACTTTCAGCGCCACCACAGCCGAAGTCGATGCCGAACTCCCCGTGCCTTTCACGCTCACATTCCAGGCTGACCTCTGTCTTGATTGCAACATCTGCGTTATCATCTGTCCCGAGGACGCCCTTACCCTGGCCGACACCGTGTCAGGAGAGGTCATTCGTCATCCCGCAACGCAGACTCTCATTGCTGACGACCTTGTTCCTTGCGCCAACTGCGGCGTTCCTACCCGACCCATCACCTCTGACTCGCCCCCCCTTTGCTACATCTGCGGCGCTGACCAAACCACTCGTAAACGCGACCATTTGATCAGCGACTTACTCAGCAAACTTAGCTAGGCTCACCTCACTCTCCTTTTCCCTGTGACTCCTATGAAAGTACTTCTCCTTGGTGTAGGCATGCAAGGTAAGGCAACTTTGTATGACCTCGTTCACAATGCCAGCGGCAGCGAGATTATGGCCGCCGACAAGGATTTCGCTGCCCTACAAAACTACCTTGCCCAACAGAACCTCAGCTCACGTGTCAGTGCTGCACCTCTCGATGCCTCCGATCCAGCCAGTCTTGACAAGTTGATGAGCTGGAAGCCCGATGTCGTCATCGATTTACTGCCAACCCCCTTTCATGAAACAGTGGCTGCCACCGCCGTCGCCCACAATGCCCATGTCGTCAACGCCTCTTACGCCACTCCCGGCATGCGGGATTTGGGAACACAAGCGGAAGCACGAGGTGTGGCCATCCTTCCTGAATTCGGCCTCGATCCCGGCATCGATCTCGTTCTCCTTGGTGAAGCAGCGCGGCAATTTGATCGGATCGATACCGTCTTGTCTTACGGTGCAGGCGTGCCAGAAGCAGCTGCCGCCGACAATCCCATCCATTACAAAGTCTCATGGACATTTGCCGGCGTCCTCCGTTCTTATCGCCGGCCGGGCTGGCTGGTGCAAGAGGGCAAAATAATCGAAATTGCCGACAACGCCATGTTCCACCCCGAACATGTCCACCTGGTAGATATCGAAGGCCTGGGACGATTAGAGGCTTATCCCAATGGTGATGCTGTTCACTTCGTTGCTCAACTCGGGCTCGATCCTGGCGAACTACAGGCCGCGGGCCGCTATTCCATGCGCTGGCCGGGTCATGCCGACTTTTGGGGCAAGCTGGTCGATTTGGGCCTGCTGGATGAAGAACCGGTGTCGGTAGATGGCATCGATATCTCTCCACGCCGCTTCCTCGCTGCTGTTCTGGAACCCCGCCTGCAATATGGCCCCAAGGAACGAGATGTCGTCGTCGTCCGTGTCGATATGCAGGGAGAGGTGCAGGGCCAGCGCCGTCGCCATGTTTACGAGGTTGTCGATTACCGCGACTTAGACACCGGTTTTATGGCCATGAGCCGTACCGTCGGATTTACTGCCAGCATCGGTGCGCAAATGCTGCTAAGCGAACAAATTACCGGTCGCGGGCTCCTCTCTCCCATCACTGATGTTCCCTACCAACCCTTTGCTCAAGCTCTGGCTCAACGCAATATTCATATCCGCCACTGGGAGGAAGAAAGTAGCTAAATCGCTTTCCCTAACCATTATGAGTACTCTATCCCCACCGCTTTCCACCAGCAAAAAAATCAAACAACGTCAAAGTCTTGCCTATTTTGTCGCTTTTATCATCCTGGGTCTGGTCTCCGGTGTTCTCGGCCCTACTTTGCCCAGCCTGGCCGAACACACACGCTCCTCCCTCAGCCAAATCAGTTTTCTCTTCACAGCCCAATCCTTTGGTTATCTCGTAGGTTCAGTGGCCAGCGGGCACTGGTTCGATCGCTGGCCGGCCCATCCCCTACTGATTGCCACCCTCTTGCTGCTGGGCGTTGAATTGGCGCTAGCCCCCTTTGTTATCTTCCTGTATTTACTCCTCTTCATCTTCTTCATGGTGGGAATCACGCAAAGTGCCATCGATGTCGGCGGAAATGCCCTCCTCGTGTGGATGTATGGTCGCGAGGTAGGGCCTTACATGAATGCCCTCCACTTTTTCTTTGGTGTGGGAGCCCTTCTTTCTCCCATCTTCGTGGTACAAGCTCTTACTTTAAGCGGCACAATCGTTGGGGCCTACGCCGCCCTGGCAGTATTAGCCATCCTCTCCACCCTCTTTTTCCGCCGCCTGCCCAGCCCCCAGGCACCCCCCGAGCATTCTCACACGAGCCAGCCACCACCCCGAACCTTGTGGGTCTTCTTGATTGCAGCCATGTTCTTCTTCTTCGTCGGGGCCGAACTGAGCTTTGGTGGTTGGATTTTCACTTACATGACTCGCTTGCACCTAGGTGATGCGGCCGCCGCCGGATATCTCACCTCATTCTACTGGGCATCACTCACCCTGGGACGTTTAGTCAGCATTCCCCTTTCGGCACGACTGCGTCCCCGCACTTTGATGGGCATCACTGTGGGAGGACTCCTGTTAGCAGTACTGCTGCTTCTCCTGGGGGGTCAGGTTACGATTATTGTGTGGATAGCAGCATTCATGTTCGGGGCAGCCATGGCCCCCGCTTTCCCCAGCCTGATCGCCCTGGCCGAACGGAACATGCCTATCACCGGCCGCACGACAAGCTGGTTTCTGGTGGGTGGCGGCCTTGGCGCCATGACTTTACCCTGGATTATTGGCCAACTTTTCGAACCCATCGGCCCTCATTCCATGATCTGGGTATTGACGGCAGCCGTGATCATTGCCGGCGCCATTCTCGTTCTATTTTTACTTTCTGCCAACCGGGCTGCTGCTGCAAAAATCTCGGAATCTGCCCCCGCTTGAACCCAGCCATCACGCCTACCCCACCCCTCTCATGATCATTGGTATCGATGCCTCCCGCGCCATGCGCGCCCAACGTACCGGCACCGAACGGTACAGTCTCGAACTCATCAACGCCCTCCTTGCCCTGGACAGCGGGCATACCTTTAGATTGTATGTGCCCGCGCCCCCTCCAGCCGGACTATTTCATCCCGGGGCAGACATTGTCGTCCTTCCCGGCAGCCGCATTTGGACCCACACACGACTGGGTCCTCATACCCGCCGCTATCCCCCAGACGTCCTTTTCGTCCCCGCCCACGTGTTACCCCTCATCGGCCCCTCTCGCACGGTCGTTACCGTGCACGACCTCGGTTACGAATACTTTCCTCAGGCGCATCCCTGGCGACAACGACAATACCTGCGCTGGAGCACTCGCCGCCATGCCCGCATCGCCACCCGCATCATTACAGATTCTCAGGCCACGAAAGATGATCTCATCCGTTTTTATCGGGCCGATCCCACACGCATTCACGTCGTTCCTCTCGCTCCGGATTCCTCCCTGCAACCCGAAACGAATGAAGGCCGGGTTCAAGCTGTGCGCGTGAGCTATGGCATTCCCGGCTATGCCGAATACATCCTGCACATCGGTACCATCCACCCTCGTAAAAACTTGGAGCGCTTAGTCGAAGCCTTTGCCCAGGTACGGCGCCAGTTACCGGAGCGCAAACTCCATTTGGTTCTGGTTGGCGGCATGGGTCACAACGGCCACAAGCTGCGCCATAAAGTGCAAGAAATGGGCCTGGCACCTTATGTCCGTTTCACCGGCTATGCCCGCGTACACGATATTCCTGCCCTCTACACCGGTGCCAGTTGTTATGTCTTTCCCTCTCTCAACGAAGGCTTCGGCTTTCCTGCCCTCGAGGCCCAGCTCTGCGGCACCCCCTTGCTCTGTTCCCGCAGCTCCTCCTTACCCGAAGTAGCCGGCGAAGGAGCGCTCTATTTCGATCCCACGAATGTTGATGAAATGGCAAGTGCCCTCCAACGCCTCCTGGTCGAGCCAGAACTGCGGTCGGAACTCATTGCCAAAGGTTATGCGAACGTACAACGCTTTTCCTGGCAGAAAACCGCCCGCCAAACCCTGGAAGTATTGGAAAGAGCAAGCCAGAACTGATAAAATCTCCGATTTATGGCGGTGTGCCTGCGCCATACGTAGCGGGGGCATGGAAGGCGAGGCGCCAGCCCGATCCGTGATCGGGCGAGTCTACCTGTAGCCATCGTATCACGGCTGCGACATAGCGGCAGGACGGGGCAAAAATACGGTAGGGGCGTACCCTTATGGTCGCCCTCCTTGCGGTCACCCCAGCTGGCCGTCAATTTCGCGGGACAAAGGCAAGGCCCTTTTTACAAAAAAAACGCCGCCGGAAAAATCCGGCGGCGTTTTGATAAGCATTTGGAAAAAGCGCGGGGCTTAGAAACCCATGCCTCCGCCCATACCGCCCATGTCTGCACCAGCAGGCATAGCCGGTTCTTTCTCAGGGATATCGGTGATCAGCGCTTCGGTGGTCAGGATCATCGCCGCAATACTGGCGGCATTCTCAACCGCACTGCGGGTCACCTTGGCAGGATCAATGATGCCTGCATCGACCATGTTGACATACTCTTCCTTCATAACATCGAAGCCGATGCCTTTATGATCACCTTCGTTGCGGCGGCGGATCTCTTCGACCACAACAGCGCCATCATAACCGGCATTCTGGGCGATCCAGCGCATGGGCTCTTCCAGGGCACGCTGCAGGATGCGGACACCGGTGCGGATATCGCCTGTGGTGTCTTCGATGATGGCATTGAGCGACTGGGCAGCAGAGACCAAAGTCACACCACCACCAGGCACGATACCTTCTTCGACGGCGGCTCGGGTCGCACTCAAAGCATCTTCCACACGATGCTTCTTCTCTTTCAGCTCGACCTCGGTACCAGCGCCGACACGGATGATGGCAACACCACCGGCCAGTTTGGCCAGGCGTTCTTGCAATTTTTCACGATCATAGTCGCTCGTGCTGTTCTCGATCTCGACACGAATCTGGTTGATGCGGGCCTGAATGGAAGCATCATCGCCGCGGCCGCCAACAATGGTGGTGTCATCTTTGGTGGAGATAACTTTGTCGGCACGGCCCAGATCATCGATGGTCACACTATCGAGTTTGCGGCCAAGCTCTTCGGTGATGACAGTGCCACCGGTGAGGATAGCAATATCTTGCAGCATGGCCTTACGGCGGTCACCAAAACCGGGGGCCTTCACAGCCAGCACATTGAAGACGCCACGCAGTTTGTTGAGCACCAAAGTAGCCAGTGCTTCACCGTCGACATCCTCGGCAATGATTACGAGATCGCGTTTGCCCAGCTGCACGAGTTTCTCGAGCACGGGGACCAGGTCCTGAGCAGCACTGATCTTCTTGTCATGAATCAGAATGTAGGGTTCATCCAGAGCTGCTTCCATGCGCTCGGAGTTAGTGATGAAGTACGGGCTGATGTAGCCACGGTCGAATTGCATACCTTCGACATATTCGGTCTCAAAGCCGAGGGATTTGCCCTCTTCCACGGTGATGACGCCGTCTTTACCGACCTTTTCCATCACTTCTGCAATGAGCTCACCAATTTCCTTGTCCTGAGCGGAAATGGCAGCCACAGCCGCGATGCTCTCGCGGGTGGTGATAGGGATGGACATGTCGGCGATAGCGTCAGAAACAGCGACAGAGCCGCGTTCGATACCACGCTTGAGGAGCATGGGGTTGGCGCCCGCAGCCACGTTGCGCAGCCCCTCATTGACAATAGCCTGCGCGAGGACGGTAGCTGTTGTCGTACCATCACCGGCCACATCGTTGGTCTTGGTGGCGGCTTCTTTTAACAATTGGGCACCCATGTTCTGGAAAGGTTCTTCCAGCTCGATCTCTTTGGCGACAGAAACGCCGTCATGGGTGACGGTGGGGGAGCCCCACTTCTTGTCAAGAGCGACATTACGGCCTTTGGGGCCCAGAGTAGTCTTCACGGCATTGGCCAGAATGTCAACGCCACGCTTGAGCTCCTTACGAGCGTCTTCATTAAAAATAAGTTGCTTAGCCATAGTTTACTTCCTTTTTAATAGTGTTAGATTATGTTTTCTAAAATCAAAAAGATCAATAGAAAACTGAGATTCTTGTGAAGTAGCCAGGGATTAGATGCTGCTATCGTTGAAAAGGTTGCACAAAAGTGATTTAAGACTCAACAATTGCCAGGACATCGTTCTCGCGCAAAATAAGGTATTTCTCCCCATTAAGCTTGACTTCAGTGCCGGCATATTTGGCATACAAAACGGTATCATCGACCTTCACATCCAGCGGAATGCGTTCGCCCTGTTCGGTGCGAGCACCAGGACCAGTAGCAATCACTTTCCCCTCTTGAGGTTTTTCTTTGGATGATTCAGGCAAGACGATACCGCTCGGGGTCTTGGATTCTCTTTCAATAGGAACGACAACGATGCGGTCTCCTAACGGGCGCAGGTTCATAGTTGCGTTACCTCCTAATTGTTGGTAAGATTGAATGACATTGGTTTGATGGGGTATAATTCTAGCACTCTAAGGTGGCGAGTGCTAAAACCAAAGGGATCATACTCAAGCCTGCTAGGATTGTCAAATTCAGAAAGGGCTTTTGTACTTGTTGTCAGTCGTCGATTTCAAGTTTGTTGCCAACTATCGTCAATTGAGGCAAAATACCTGTTGTGGGGCCACCGGAATCTCCCTCTTGATTCGGAAAAAACCAAATTTATTTCTCAATCCTTAACTTTTGTCTGGATAACGCACTTTCCAGAGGCGGTTCAGGCACGCTTATTCATTGTTCCCTGTTCCTTCCATCTTTGGAATCCAATCCTTCTCCCTAGTATAATGGTGCGTCTAACACCTTAAATTTTAGTATGATCTAACCATGCCCTTTTATATGACACACCTCCGCAAACCGATTCAGTGGCTTCTCCTTGCTCTTCTCACTACCCTCACTCTCCTGGTCTTCCTCTTTTCTTTTCTCTCGCCGGGTACTTTTGCTCTTTCCCAAGCGCAAAGCACACCCGTAACGGTTCTCTCCTACCCCGAGCAAAACTGCTACCAGCTCAATCCCACCCCCGATCCGGCCGAGATTTACCAGGTTCGTACCCTCACCCTCACCCTACCCATCCCCTTTACGGGCACCATTACCGAAGCCACCCTACTCCTGCGTTCGACCAATGTGCGCTCTGGCAGCGTACATCCCATCTTTGTCAACGGGCATGATACTGGCTACGCCCCCCCACCCGACACCAATCATACCTGTGAGAATAAAGACCCAGGCGCCATTCGCGAGTACAGCATACCGCCAGAATGGCTGGTTCCTGGCAGCAACACCGTGCGCCTGACCAGTGAGGGCACTACGGATGCCTGGGGTGTCGATTACGTCGCCATCCGGGTGCGAGGGACAGATCTGCAAAGCGGACAATTCATCGATGTCACATTTCCGGGCGAAAACGAACAACCTGTGCCCGCCGTCATCCTCGAACCCGCCCAGCACGACAGCCCCCGGCCCTTACTCATCCTCTTCCATGGTTGGAAAGGCCAACCCATCGATCCCTACACTACTGATTATCTTACGGCTGCAGTGCAACGGGGCTGGTACGTC
>JAADFV010000244.1 GCA_013152695.1 Chloroflexota bacterium
AGAACACCAACCACGAGACTGGGGGTGTCGCTGGCTTCAGCCCGTGCCAAAGCCTCTTCCAAGTTGAGCAGGGCAGGGCCTAATTCACCCAGATGCCAACGGGCCATGCCGCTATGTAAAGCGATCAGTGCCCACAAATAGTCGGAATCAATGAGCTCATCTGACTCTGATGATAGTAACTCGAGGATGTGCAGACAATCCCGGTAGCGGCCCTGATAGCGCGCTACGGCAGCCTGACCAATCCGTACCCATGCCTCCATTGCTGTCGCCTCGATCTGATGGAGCGTGATTTCGGCCTGGGCCAAGGCATCGGCAGCCGCGGCAAGACGGCCATCACTGATCAAAAGATAGCCCAGATTGGCCAACACTTTGCCCTCAGCCATGCGGTCACCCAGGCTCTGCCAAAGCAACAAGGCTCGCTCATAGGCGTTGGTGGCAGCATCATAACGGTTGAGAAAGTGGTAAGTGACAGCGAGATACTGCAGAGTGCCTGCTTCTCCTCGCTGGTCTTGCAATTTTCGAAAATTAGTGAGGGCAGCACGGAGATGGGTCAGAGCCTGGGGGTGCTCACCCCGCAAATTGTGATAAGCGCCGATGTCGCGTAAGGCGGCCGCTTCTTCGCGGGGATCACGGGCCTCTTGCGCCAGGCGTCGGGCATGATGGGCCTGTTCCAAACCGAGGTCCCATTTCCCTTGCAGATTGCCCTGAACCCAGCCTGCCAGCCGTACAGCCCGTGCTTTGGCAATATGATCGCCGGCTGCCTCTGCGGCGACCTTCATGGCACCGTATTCCTTCACTGCCGCCGTCATTTCTGCGAGTTGGCGATGGATACGGCCGCGTTGTTCATGAGCTTCGATCATCGCTCGCCGAGCCTGCTCTGTATCGAGATGCTGCGCTGCCTGAATTGCCCAGCCATAGTAAGTGAGCGCCGCCTGATTGGCGTAAAGGCGCCGGGCGCGTTCGCCGGCAGCGAGGGCGTAATCAAGGGTGCGGGCGTGATCGTGGGCTTGATGAAAGTGATGGGCCAGTTCTTCCACCCGGTCAGGTGCGATGGATGCCAGCGTTTCGCCGGCACGGCGGTGTAACTGGCGGCGGCGAGGGCGGCTGAGGTTTTTGTACACGGTCTGGCGGATTTTGTCATGGCTAAAACGTACGCCTTCCTTTGTTTCTACCAGGAGATGCCTGTGCAAAAGGGCGTCTGTGGCAGCCAAAAGCTCTTCCTCACCCACATCACAGACATGGAAGAGGACATCGTAATCGATTTCGCGCCCCAACACAGCCAATTGGGCGAGTATGCGCTGGGCCGGCTGCGATAAACGAGCCAAACGATGTTCGACCAGGCGGCGTATACCGCTGGGCAGGGGTAGAGAGGGAGGAGCTTGGTTGCTGCTGGAACCGGTTGCATCCTGATCCCAGGGTGTCCGCCAGCCATGTTCTGGATCGAGATAGAGTAGTTTTTCTTCGACCAAGGCTTTTAGAATTTCGCCGATGAAAAAGGGATTACCTTCGGTTTCGCTGTATACCAATTGGGCCAGTATGGGATGGGGTGAAGACAAGCCTAGCGCTCGTTGCAGAAGCTGCTCAGTTTCAGTCGCAGTCAGCGGAGGAAGGTTGAGCCGCGTACTCAATCTATTGGCTTCCAGGGCAAGCAGAGTTTGCGCTACTGTCGGGCGTCCCGGTAGTTCCTCAGGACGGAAGGTAAGCAGGAAAAGGATGGGAACATTGCGGAGGTGGGGGAGCAGATAACGCAGAGCCTCGAGAGTGGCTGTGTCGGCCCAATGGATGTCATCGAGGACGAGAAGACAAGGGCTCTGAGCGGCAATAGAGCCGAGTAAATGCCAGATCGCCGCTAAAAGACGGCTGCGACTCAAAGCATCGTCAGGATCAGGGGTTGAAACTCTATAGCGATAAAAGCGTTGGCGCAGGTCAGGCAAGAGGAAGGCCAGCTCTCGTAACCAACTAGGTGGCGTTGCTGCTGCCTCGATATCCAGTTCTGCTAGCCCTTTTTGCAGGATTTCGCTCAGACCCTGATAAGGTGGCGGCTCTTGTAAATCGGGACACACTCCCCACAAGGTGGTCAATCCTGCCGTTTGCGCGAGATGGGTTGCTCGTTCCGCCAGTCGCGTCTTTCCAACGCCAGCCTCTCCCCCCACCAGGATCATTCCTCCCGACCCGTCCTGTAGGCGCTCCAGGCGCTGTGTGATCAGTCTTAGCTCCTGTTCCCGGCCCACCCATGGCGCCTGCCCGAAATCATCGAACGGAGTGCGGGGGAGGATTGCTGTCTGGGCAGGAGCCGGGGGCACGAGTACAGACCTTCCGCCCCTGGCTGCTGTCGCCAGTAATGTTTGATACAAGGCTTTGGTTTCCGGCAAGGGCTCAACCGCCAATTCTTTCTGCAAAATATCACGGCAACGTTGGTACTGCGCCAGGGCAGCACTGCGCTGGCCCAACTGGTGATAGATTTCCATCATACCGAGATGAATATCCTCACGTAAGGGGTCCAGAGCCAGCAATTGTTGTCCAATTTCTAGAGCCTGATCCAGCTGCTCATGCGATTTATAATAACCAAAGAGACGTTGTAAAGCTTGCTGGTAGCTCAGGCGCAAGCGCTCTGTCTCTACCAACAACCAGTCGTCATACAGCCCTTGCAGAAAATCTCCCCGATAAAGGCGAATGGCTGTTTGCAAATGTGCCACGACAGCCCCCTCATCTCCTTTTGCCTGGTCTAGCTCGCGCTCGAACTGTTCAGTATCGAGCCAGTAAGGCTCGTCGGTATTGAAGGCAAGGGCATTTTCGTCGGCGAGCAGATAGCGGGAGGGCAAAATTCGGCGTAGTCGCCATAAAGTGGTGCTAAGATTACGCTGAGCACGGTCTTGGGGCATGTCTCCCCAAAACATGCCGGCTAACACGTGGCGGGAATGATGGCGCTGCCTATAGGCCACGAGATAGGCAAAGAGCGAGCGAGTTTTGCGTGTGGGAAAAGGGGGCAGGACTTTATCGCCCAGCAAGATCCGGAACCCACCAAACATAAAAATTTGTAAGACGCTCATGAGTCTGTGCCCTACAAGAATGTGTACTGCACTGCGACAAAGCCCGTACGAGGGTTTCTTTTCTACTCACAATATACACCAATCAGCGCATGTTTTCAAGATCAAAATGTCCCCTCTTCCTTCCATATTTTTGTGATAACCTTGTGACAGAAAAAGTGTGTAATAGGCTAGAGGAGATTCGATATGCCCCCCTTTGTCAAACGTGATGCCTCCTTTGTCGTCCGCATTTGGTGGGAGCGAAGGAGTCAGAAGCCGGCTGTATGGCGCGGCCAAATAATTCATGTGCAGACGGGCCAGACCGTCTTTTTTCAGGGTGAAGGCGCTTTGGTCGACTTCATCAGACGCTGGTCGGGCACAGCACAAGGGGAGGAGAATCATTGTGATCATTGAAGCTCATGGAGGAGCATTATGCGACGTATAATTTTTATCACCGTTTTTCTAATCTTGTTGGGAATGACAACCAGCACTTCATTGACGCAGGCACTTACTCCCCAAACTCAGCTTATTCTCGATCCAATTGCCGAGAGTTGGGTCTCCAGCGCCGAACCTGATACCAATTTCGGTGGTCAGGGGTTCATCTGGGCGGGTTATGGCAAGGGGTCCGGGGACAGTACCAGCACCTTGCGCGGCCTTGTACAGTTCGATCTCAGCGGCATTCCCGCTGGCGCCACCATTATCGAGGCCCGTCTTTACGCCACGATCTGGAAGGCGCAGGGGCCACCGGATCATTTTCGTTATTGCCCGGGCCGTGCTGTCACAGCCTGGAATGAGGCCAGTGTCACCTGGAACAATAAACCAACGATGGCTGGGGGGCCGCCCTGCACCGATATCAGCGCTACTTCCGGCCAGGTTTCCTGGGATATGACCAACACTGTGCAGGAAATGGTGGCCGGTCTCACGAATAATCACGGCTTTTACCTCGTACGGGAAAATGACACCAGCGATCCCCAGGAGCATACCCGTCAATTTGCGCAACTGCAGCTGATGGTTATCTACGAAACAATCACGCCAACGCCAACGGCCATCGTTGCCCCCTCCCTAATTCTCAGCATGAGTGATAATCCGGATCCAGTGGATGCCGGGGATGAGGTCGTCTACACGATTCAGGTGCGCAATGAGGGCAATGCACCCTCGGCCAATCTGGTTTTGCAGGATACTCTTCCTACCGGCACAAGTTTTGTGGAAGCGAGCAACGGCGGTGTTTTGAATGACGACGGCTCTGTCAGCTGGGAGATCGCCTCGTTAGCAGCCGGCGCCGAAGACGCGGTGCAGCTCGTCCTGCGCAGCGACGCCGACCTCTCTGACGGCGCTGTTTTGAACAACCAGGCTGCACTGCGCTATCCCTGTCCGGGGGCGGTCTTGCCCGGTCTCATTCAAATCTGCCAGCAAGAAGTCAGCGAGACCACCACCGTTCGTCATCCTATCACCCCATTGCTCTCCCCAACGCCCCCAACTTGCCCA
>JAADFV010000245.1 GCA_013152695.1 Chloroflexota bacterium
TCACTACTTCAAATATGGCGGTGAAGCGGGTGATCCTGACCCACACTGGTACGACTTTACCTACGATGGCGACACCGGCGCCGAGATCGAGGGAGATACCATCATCTTACATTTGCGTGATGGCGGACGTGGAGACAACGATCTCCTGGTCAACGGCCGTATCCTCGATCCCGGTGGCCCTGCCCGCCCTCCTAGCACGACGCCGCCCCCCACCACAACGCCCAGCCATCTCAGCGCAACGCGCAAAAACTCTAGTATCATTGTGCAATGGCAGACAGAAGCTGGTGGGGAGACCATTGGTTTCGTCGTTTGGCGGGCAACCTCTCGCTCTGGCCCTTTCCAATCGGTCAGCAAACGCCTCCCTGCCGCCGCCGATCCTGATGGTGCCCGGTATCAGTGGAAAGACACAGATGTGGGTACTGCTACCTACTGGTATCTACTGGAAACCCTTTCTGATGGCCGGCGCTACGGCCCCGTACAAGCCGAAGGCAGCTACGAATACAGATTGTTTCTACCTCATGTAGGTATGTAAATGTAGCGTTTGCTACCTGACAGTTTTCAAGAGAAGTAAGGAGAGAGGTGGGTAGAACCAGACCGACGGTGTGCGCGGCACACGCCCATCATGATGAAAACAACCTGCGCACAGACCATCTGTAGCCCGGAAAACCTGTAAACCGGAAAACCGGGATGGGGCGGCTTCGCCCACAACCGGCCTGGTCTTCTGGGCTACTGGTTTACTGGGTTACTGTACTACGGGCCTACATTGATACCAATTTGCGTCCTATTTGCGGAGTAGTAGGAGAACAAGGAAGTAAAAGAACTAGCCTTTCGTCACGAGTGAAGAGTCTCACGACAAAACCGCGTATCATGAAAGACGCACGTCGAGTCACAATCGGGTGGGCCAGAAAGATTGCAGACCCGATTGGCCAACAGCAATATTTCGAGAGGGCTCCCTGATACGAGACGGCAGGCGCGGGCGATGACCTGTAACTCGGCAGGAGAGGGCTCGGTATCGGGCTGCAAACGCTGCCTTTGCCACAAAAAGAGGGCCACGGCATCATAGGATCGCAGATCAGCAAGATCATCAGGAAGATGTTCGGGATAAGTCATGCCCTCGAGTGCGTAAATATGCTCCCAGGATAATTGCAACCTGACCCGCGATGTGACGAGGATTTTACTATCCGGAGAGCTGACAAGGATAGCACCGACTAATTCTTCCACACTCTCCCCAGGCGACTGCGTACAAAGCGGTAAGCTCTCACAACCATCAAGGATGAGTAGCACCTGGCGGGAGCGCAAACAATCGAGGAGTTGTTGACGAGGATTTTGGTCGGGTGATAACTGCATCCCTAACGCCGTAACAATAGCAAGAATACAGCCATCTACCGTTTGCATATTGCCGAGCGGCACCAGACAAGTCTCCTGTCGGGCAGTCTCGGCGGCGAAAAGGACACCAATTTCCTGCACCAAGCGGGTCTTGCCCACACCGGCAGCACCGACCAAGGTGAGCAAACGACACTGTGGATCCTGTAACATGGCTATAATTTCCGTCAATTCACCTTGCCGCCCCACTAAGGGATTGGGAGGAAGCAAAAAGCGCCGGGGAAGAGGTAAAAGGGGAGAATCTCTGCTAATCTTGCCACTGCGGATACGCTCATACAGAGCTATGGTTTCCTTTTCCACCAGCAAACCTAGTTCTCCTTCTAATCTACTGTTGTAGGCCTGGTATTGCCGTAAGGCAGCTAATTGCTGACCACTACGCGCTAACAAAAGCATCGACAAACGCAGTGCTTCCTCGTGATAGGGTTCCAAAACCAGCAATTGCTCGGCATAATCAGTCGCCTGCGGATATGACCCTTGATTAAAATGGTACTTCGCCAACACATACAGCATCCGCAGAGCCTGCAGTCGCAGCCGCTCCCGTTGCAATCTCATCCATTCCTCAAAAACAGGTGCTCGATAAACTTGAAATCCTGCTAAAAAATCGCCACGATAGTACGTAACTGCCCCTGCCAACTCGGCTATCATTTCTATGGTTGGCGACTCAAACAGATCTCCTGACAAATGCAACATGAACTGTTCGAATGCCATGACATCAAGCCAATATGCCGAGGTCCGATCGAAGGAAGCCGATTCCCGTGTGATCAATACGTGGGAGCCCAGTTCTCGCCGTAATTCAGCCAGTACTTTACGCAAACCAGCGCGTGCATTGATTTCAGTATATTCACTCCACAACAGATTGGCTAATAATGCCCGTGGTTGTTCACCTTGTGTGAGACATAGATAACACAATAAAGCCAACGACTTACGTAAAGTAAATTTTGACATGCGAACGCCATCACGCTTGATCTGTGGCGTCCCCAGAAAGCTCAACTGAAGTAGATCAGCCATTGTTATGCCTCGATATGAGCACACAATAGAATGAAACACCACTCTGCTACTCTATCATACACTATTTTGTACGATCTTAGTACATTCAGTTGTTAAGATATAAGGTGGACTACTTGTTCTGGCGTGTCCTCTCATGATGAAACAGGCCCCCTCTCAAGAAACCTTTCCTCTACGCCGCTCTTTCTGGTTGCGCTGCTGGCAAGTGAGGAACCACCATCGCCCTGATTGCTCCTCTTGGAGATTCAGTCTGGAAGATGCTCAAACAGGACAAAAGATGGGCTTTATGGACATGCAAAGCATAGTAGCCTTTTTAGTACTTGAGTTGGGTATCGAAGTTCAAGAGAATCGTGACCCCTGAGGGAGACTGTACCGTTCTAAACGGGTTTGTCACCAACCACCATATCCCCCTCCTCCCACCACCTCTCATTTTCCCCCGGTCTCTCCCCCGCTTCTGTAACGCAGCTGAGTGTGGAATGTTTCGTGACGCATCCAAACCGCCCTTTACACTGGCGTTCCAACGCTACTTTTGATGCAGGAAACTCCCTTTGAGGAATCAGTACTTGGCGAAATCGTCAGGATCTATCCTGACAATCATCCTGACCATTGCCCTCATCGTCATTTTTGGGCGGTCAGCCGCTATCGGCATGGGGGAACCGTCACAAAAATATCTGTGGCTCATATTGCCACAAGCTAAGCAGGCATTGGTGCAAGCTGAGAGTGGCAGTGTGATGATCCCCGGCAGTGCTGTTCCTTTGCCTGTCGAGGTGAGTGATGTACAGCAGTTGGGGGCGGCGACAATCACCCTGGGCTATGATCCGCAAATACTCAAACCAACCTTGTGTCAGCGTAACCCTGTTTTTGAAGTGGGGTTGTGTAACCTGGAGCTTGATCGGGACGGCGATGGGGTGGCCGATGCCGTACGTTTCAATGTCGTAAGCCTGGAAGGTGTCGACGTATCCGCAGGCAACTCGCTACTATTGGCAGAAATCAGTTGGGAGGGCGTAAATATGCCCGGATCCGGAAACGAAAGTGTGCTTGAAGTACAGGTGGAAACATTCACCGACGTGAATGCCCTACCCCTGGATGTTACTTCTGAGAATGGCGTTATTACCCTCATTCCCGCCCTCACCCCTAGTCCTACGCCTACCCCCATCCCTCTTCCCTCACCCACAGCAACGCCCACACCAGTGAGCGCTGCTGACCAGACTATCCATCTACCTTTGCTCACCTATGGCAGCGGCGGCAAGCCCCCGGTCTTTCAGTGGAGTAGTTGGTGTCTGGCCGGGAGCGCACCCGGCCTGTGGCGGCAAGTCATCAGTAGTGATCAGGCTATCAGCAATTGGCGTATGCGTATCAATGGCCAAATACAAGAGAATCTGGTGAAAGAAACACCCTTATCCGCCTTGGCGGAAGCACCGGAAGGCACGACCGTCTACATCGAGGCTTTGTGGCAGGAGCAGTGGTTACTGGCGTGTAAGTCTTTTGTTATCTGTACACAGGCCGGGGTGACAGCAAGTAGTGCCGATTCCTTCCCGTTTGCATCTCTGTTGCTAAAGGAGAAATAATCAAATGTCAAAGCAGATAACCGTCCGGTTTGGTATCATGCTCATCATTATTGCTGCGATTGTGGGAGGATTCAGAGCCTCGGTGGGGTACAGTGCTGTTGCCGAAGCACCGCCGGTGACCCTGCCTCAGGATGCGTTCTCTCTTGCAGAAAGGATTCGCCCTGCCCCGGCCCTGGTTAGCACCAGTGTTGATGGCGCTATTCTTACCCAAACCTTTAATCTCCGCGCTGGCTGGACCAGCATCTATTTGGAAGTGGAGCCGATCAATGATTCGACACTGGTCAATATAGGTACTGCCGAACAGCCGATCATGGTACCTGAATTGTCCACGATTGAGGCTGTTTTAGCAGCTGTTAGCGAAGGAGGCGGTCTTTCCTGCGGCGATTGTCTGGAAAGTGTGTGGACCTGGAATATCCCCCTGACAACGATGGATTATATTGTCGATCCGGCTGAGGGGTTGTGGGATGCACCCGGCTGGAAACGCTATTTCCCCGAAGACAGTCTGGGACCAGACGGCGAATCTCGTACTTTTCTTAGTGATCTGTTCAGCCTGCACGCCAACACCGGTTATCTGATTAAGCTCAAAGATGGCATGGGTGCGGCCACGCTAACAGTGCGGGGCATGCCAGTGATCGCGCACCATCAGTGGTTACCTGATTCCTACAATCTCGCCGGTTTTCCCATTGATCCCGAGGCTCCATCGCCTCCCACTGTAGCCACCTTCTTTCAGGACTTATCTGCCGGTCCTTCCCCTGTGACAGAGGTGAGGGCTTTACAGGCAGACGGCACCTGGAGCGATCCACTCTCCGCCCAGACAACACTTACTTATGGCGAAGCCTATCTCGTGTATTATCGTAGCAATGATGTGCTCAATTATACTGCTCCCTTCGACATCATCAGCACGATCGGTGAGAGCCTCGACTTTACGCCCGGTTTTGCCGGCAACAAGCAAACAGTCAGCATCGAAAATCTGGCAAACAGCACCATAAGTGTACAAATGCAGCTATTAGGACAGACTGCACCGGCTGTAGCCCTGCAATACGACCGTGATCCGGACAATGATACAGATCCCTTGCAAACCCTCTGGCCCGGCCCGGCGTCCCTCTTCCTCACCGCCGGCGGTGCTACCGTACTTACCTTCATCGTGCCCGCGGCCGCGCAGACGAGCGATGGCGAGGCTCTGTTAGCTATCCGCGCGCCCGCCCTGGGCACGCGTTGGCTACTCCCTGTGACGGCGCAGCGAGGTGATCTTGCTGGCCTCTGGATCGGCGAGGTGGTTATCAATGATGTAAGCGAAGGGCGCTTGGGCGGCACCAATGTCAGTAATGGTGAATTGACCATTGCCTTACGTCCGCGTGACTTGTCGGGCTTGGAAGGCGCGGCCCAGTTTATCGAGATGCCGGCAGGAATTATGGCTTCGGTGGCGCTCACGGCCACAATATCTCTACCAGCGCCGGAAGAAACCCTACCTCTGCAGGCCATTAGTGCTACGGCACCCTATGTCGCAGGTTATGTTTTTATCGACAACAACCAGAACGGCCAGCGTGACGCAGACGAGCAGGGGCTGGCGGGAGTTATGGTGACGCTGGGGAGTATGAGCAGACAAACGGCAGATGATGGCCTGTATGTATTCGAAGGCCTATCCACGGGCCAACAGACTATTGCCCTGGCAGTTGCCCCCGCCGGTTATACCACCGATTTCCCAGTGATGCTGCCGCAAACCACCACCATCACCAGTAATGCCGTACCTACCTCCGTGACGGTTGCAGCCAATGGCTTGAGTGCTTTGCAACCAGAAGCCTACCGCCGACAGGTTCTGTACTCGCCCTACACCCTGCCCCAATACGATGCCGATGACAATCGCGTCGAACCTTTACTTAATTTCGGTATGGTGCCCATCTTCGATGCCTCGTTGTGGACAGGACAATGCAATGATCGCTGGGAAAAACGCAAGGACCTGGATGCCATGGTAAATGGTATACTCCTCACCACCATCAGCAGGGCTGCTCTCAATCCTGGCTATTCTGTCGATGACCTCCTACTTGGTACCCCTTCCTATGTACTTTATCTAGAAAAACATGGTGCCAACGGTGCTGATGGCGAAGGTATTGCCTGCGGCGAGATCGTTGTAGGTGCACCTACGCGCTTTGCCAACGGTGATGGGAGTGAATTCCGTTTTCGTGTACTGTTACGCGTGGATGAAAACGGTCAGACCGAACTGCTACCAGATTATGTCACGACAGAGGGAAAGCGGGTAAGCTCAGCCGCCTTTTCGATGATGGCACCGCTCATTGCCACCGGTGCCAATTTTGGTGATACTTCCGGCCTGCTCGATTTCTCCGTTCTGATCGAACCCAACGATCCTCTCAATCCCTATAAACACAAATACCATCCCGATCACGATAACCTGGATGTGAAGTTTAATCCCATTGATTTTAATACAGTAGCGCCTTATTTATGGGAATCATACGAAGTACGGCGGCGCTTACAGTTGGAACTGACCGAGCTGCCGCCACTGCCCAACGCCACTGCCACCATTGCTGTCAACCTCGATTGGGGCGGCGGCGTATGGGGTGGCCTCTACAAAGAAATCATCAGCGGGATTCATAAAAACGACATCACCGTTAAGGGCTATTTTATCATCCGCCATGTCCTCTCCTGGGAGAGTCTAACACCCCAAAGCTATGATCAAAGCGGGGGAGGAGGTGGATGATGAACCATTTGCACACCCATGATCGATCTAACTCTGTAAGAGAAAGGAATAATAAGATGAAGAGACGACATATCCTACGGCTCATTGTGTTTATAGGATTGACGCTGTTGGTTGTCATGCTGGGCGCAGGCGATTGGGTGGGAGCAGTAAGCCAGTCACCGCTGACGATAGCGGCCGCACCGCGCCTGACTGTACCCGACCATCCTTCTCTGATTCCACAATTAGCCCGTCTCGATACCCTGCCCGCAGCCACAACTTGGTATGTGGCCACGACCGGCAGCAACAGTAATAGCTGCCGCAGTGCGGGTGCGCCCTGCGCCACCGTTGCCGGGGCAATGAGCAAGGCCGCTAACGGCGACACTATCCTCATCGCTGCTGGTGTTTATACCGAGCACCTGACAATAAGTAAAGACCTGACATTACGCGGCAGCGAGACAAGCGACACCATCCTCGATGGCAGCAACAATGGCCGCGTAGTGACGATTCCGGCCGAACGCACAGTCGTGCTGGAATACCTGACCATTCGTAACGGTCGTATGGTGGGAGCCAACGGAAGCAACGGCTCCAATGGAAGAGCGGGTAGAAGTGGCTACCAGGGGAGCAACGGCAGTGGGGGACATAACGGCGGTAACGGCGGCGATGGATACAATGGTAGTCGTGGCGGCTATGGAACATCAGGAATGATTGCGAAGGGCGGAGGTGTATACAATGATGGGAATCTCACCTTACGTCATGTGACGATCACAGACAACACGGTCGTGGGAGGAAATGGTGGCTACGGCGGCGTTGGCGGCACCGGCGGCACCGGCGGTACCGGCGGCAAAGGCTCTGACGGTCGCTGCTCGTGGGGAGGATGTTGGGGTGCCTGGGGAAATCCCTCTGGCGATGGTGGTAACGGTGGTGTTGCTGGCATTGGGGGAGATGGCGGCGCCGGCGGTCAGGGTGGGGATGCCCGTGGAGGTGGCATCTATAATACAGAATACGGTACCCTTCTCATAGAAGAAAGTGTGATCAAAGAAAACCTGGTGCTCGGTGGCAAGGGTGGAAATGGTAACAAAGGCGGGCGAGGAGGCAAAGGAGGAACTGGTGGTGCGGGAGGGAAGGCGGCTGTCTGGGGATGCTACTCTGTTTCAGCAGGCCACGGTGGCGGAGGTGGCAAGGGTGGTCGCTCGGGCAACGGTGGTGCTGGCGGTAGAGGTGGCGCTGGCCAAGGCGGCGGTATCTATAATGATGGGAAGATGAGAATAAACCACACCACCATTAGGGATAATGCCACTAGCCTTGGGGGGCAGGGCGGAGAGGGTGGTACAAGGGGTAATGCTGGTATTGGTGGCCCCGGTGGTATTGGTGGTCCCGGTGCATCCAATTCATGTAAAAGTAAGGGTTCTGGTTCCAGAGGTTCGAATGGTGCGACTGGAGGTCTTGGAGGTAACAATAATGACGGGTACGACGGCGAAGCCACTGGCGGCGGCATCGAAAACTATAGTGGATTGTTGAGTATTACAAATAGCACGTTACGCGGCAATCAAGCCTACGAAGGTGGCGCCATCCGTAATATCGAAGGCAAGATAACAGTTGGTGAAAGCTTGTTTTCTGGAAACTCAGCTGAAATTGGTGGTGCTCTGCTCATTAGTGGAGGGGAAATAGCCCTGAACAATAGCACAGTATCTAGTAACTCAGCTGTCTATGGTGGTGCTCTCTACGTAGTCAGCACGGCAGATATCAGCCATAGCACCCTGATCGGGAATACCGCCAGTAATCAGGGAAATGGTATCTTCGCCACTTCTTATAGTAGAGTCAAACTAAAAAATACAATCGTTTCCAATGTCTCAAGCCATAATGATTGCTACGGTGCACTTCAATCCCAGGGTTATAACATCGACAGCGACGGCACCTGTAGCCTCAATAAAAGTAGCGATCTGCCCAATACTAATCCCCAATTGGGATATCTCAAGGATAACGGTGGCCCTACCCGAACTCATGCCCTGCTCCCTGGCAGCCCTGCCATCGATCGTATTCCAGCCGGCAATTGTACGGCTATTGGCGGCGGCTCTGTCGCCATCGACCAGCGTGGGGTAGCCCGGCCGCGGGATGGCAACGACGACGGCACAGCCAAATGTGATATCGGCGCTTACGAAGCTGATTACATCCCCTTGCTCACCGTCAACACCGAGCTTGACGAGTTCGGCACGAACGATGCTACCTGCTCTTTGCGTGAGGCGGTGCAGTCCGCCAACTGGGGGATGCCTTATGGTGGTTGCAATCTCGGTGTGAGTGGTTATTACACCATTACCGTCCCGGCCGGGAGGTATACGCTGACCCAACCATCGAACGGAGATATCAATGACAACTCCATCATGGATCTTAATCTTGAAACCACGATGAGCCTCATCGGCGCCGGCGCGGATACGACGGTGATTGACGCCGGAGGGATTGACCGGGTGCTCCGTATTGACGGCGTGTACACCGTTACTGTGCAAGGCATGACACTTACGGGCGGCGACGTCTCAACGAGTGGTGCCGGTGGCGGCATCATGAATTTTCGGGGGAATCTGACGGTCGTTGGCGTTGCGGTGCAGGGGAATGCAGCTCAGAACTTTGGCGGCGGCATTTACAGTCAGATGGGCGCTCTCACCATCATCAACAGCACAGTTTCTGCCAACACCGCCCGCTGGGGCGGCGGCCTTTATACCTGGTTCAACCCCCTGACCATCATCAACAGCACGATCTCGGGCAACGCTACTGAAGAAGGCGGGGGCATGCTCACAAAAAACACGAGTGTAGACATTTATTTTTCCACCTTGACCCAGAACAGCGCCTCGGTCGCGGGGGCCAATATCAGCAATCAGAACAGCACAGTCGATCTATTCGCCACGATCATCGCCAATCCCCTGGGGCCGGTGACTACCAACTGCTTCGGTGACCCACTCACGTCTGTGGGTGGCTACAATCGCATCAGCGACAGTTCTTGTCAGTTGCAAAATGCCACCGGCGATGATGAAGAAAACGCCACGATTGCCCTGGAACCCCTAGCCGACAATGATGGCCCAACCCTGACACACAAACCAGCGGGTAAAGAGAATACCGCGTTGGTCGATATCATGCCCCGGCAAGTCTGCGAAAGCGCCCTGCAAACCCTGAGCGTAAACAAGCAGGATCAACGAGGTAAAACCCGTCCGGCCTGGGGGATCCGCCAGGAAGGCGTGATCATTGACAAGAGTGAGTGGCGCTGTGATGCCGGCGCTGTCGAGTTAGGTGCAGCCACACTATTGGTCTGCGGCCCGCCCTTGCTACCCATCGCCCAACATCTGGATCGCTGTACCTACGATGCTATCACCACCGCTCTGCAGGACGCCCAAACCGGTGATACCATTGTCGTCTCCGGCGTGATTACCGAAACCGTGACCGTGTCCAAGAGTGTCACCATTCGTGGGCCATCGCAGACAGAAGCGACGCCGGGTACGCACATGGGTGTAGTACAGGCCACCCTGACAGAAGCGAATGGCGATCAGGCACCAGGCTCCATATTTACGATCCTCCCAGGAACCACAGTCACCATCAAGAATCTGAATATCCGCCACGGCGACGCTGCTCAGGGCGGCAGCGTCGACAACGCCGGCGATCTAATATTGGAGGGCGTGACCCTCTACGCCAGTCAGGCGATTACCGGCGGCGCTGTCTATAACAGCGGTAATCTCGTGGTGCGCAACAGCACGATTTACAGCAATACGGCCCAGAGTGGTGGCGGCATTTTCAATGCTGCCGCGGGTTTGGCCAAGGTGGTCGAAACCACACTGGCTGATAATCTGGGTGGCTCTGTCCATAACGAGTCGGGAGGCAACGTCCAGGTGGGCGGGAGCATCCTCAGCAATCAGGAAACAGACAACCAGTGTAGAGGAAGCTCCGTAAGCTCGAATGACTACAATCTTACACATGGTGGTGATTGTTTCACTAGCCCGGCCGTGCACGACAGTCGAGGCGATCCCCTGCTCGGTCCATTGCGCGACAACGGCGGTCCTACCCTTACCCTAGCCATTGCCGCTAGTAGTCCCGCTGTGGAGACCGGCCCCCCAGCAGTTGCTTGTGCCGTAATGACAGATCAGCGAGGCAAGATGCGTCCCTTCGACATGCCCGGAGGCGGTGGCGCCCGCTGCGACATCGGTGCCATGGAATACGGCCCCCAGACGTTAATGGTGTGTGAGAACTGTGACGAGGACCTCACTACCGGGCGTTTCAATGATCTGCAAAAAGCACTGAACGTCGCCATGGCCGGCGATATTATCACTATCGAGGCCGGTGCTTACACTGGCAACTTTATCGCATACAAGGATACCACCTTGAAACATGCCGACATCGATGTCACGACCCTGAGCCCCGATCAACCCGTTGACGTACGCGCCATCTTGCAGGCCTCGGAGCGCACGATCCCCGAACAACATCGCTTACTGGACCCCACGCGGGCGACCGGTCTCTCGGGCACGGTGCTCACGGTGCAGGCCTACAACCCCGTCCCTGCCAGCGGTACCATAACCATAACCAGTGATGTCTCGGTCACATTGACCAATCTCACGATTCAGCACGGCCTCAGCCGCCGGGGAGGCGGCATCAACAATCGCGGCCATCTACAAATCGTGCGCTCGACCCTTGCAAACAACGCTGTTGTCAATCAGCTGGATGTGGATGGGAAGGTGGTACCGGGAAAGGAAGCGAAGGGTGGTGCCATCTACAATACTGGCCAACTCATCATCATCCGCAGCACCCTTTCAGGCAACCAGGCCGAGTACTATGGCGGTGCTCTGCACAACGCCTCGCAGTCTGGCACGCCTGGGACCGCCTTACTGGAAGCAAGTACGATTGCCAACAATAAAGCGGCGCGATTGCCAACCCAATTTGTGGTGGCGATTGACATCGGCCCCGTGTTCGTTCCCGCCGCACTCACAGTTTATTCAGGCGACATCGTACAGTTCCAAAACCGCACGGGCGACGCCTATCGTTTACTGGTGGAGCCTGCCGAGGCCTGCAATACCGACGCGGTGAAAGTGAACCCCCTGGGCATGGGTTTGTCCGAGCCTTTGATTTGCAGCTCAGGACCGGTCACCCTACGCTCAGATCAAATTAACGACCTCACGATCGAGCTGACAGTCAACCCGCTGCCCTTCACGCCGGAAGCACATGCCATTTATGCCGACGACAATAGCAATACCACGGTTACCCAATCCATTCTTGTCAAGAGCACCGGCACCGCCGGTAGTAATTGCACCTTGGCATCCGCCACTGCTCACATTGCCTCTCATGGCTACAATTTGGTAGATGACGCCACCTGTGGCCTTACCGCTGACACCGATCTGCGCCCGGCGATCATGCCCGAATTGGATGCCAGATTGGGCCCCTTGCAAGACAACAATACCATCGATTTTGCCCGCAGCACGGTCAGCGGCTATACCGATTCCCACGCCCTAAAACCGGGCAGCTCAGCTATCGACCATATCCCGCCAGCAACCTGCGGGGCGTCGGCTGCTTTCACCATCAACCTTGAGCGTGGGATAAATCGTGGGATTACCATCGCCGCGGGAGATACCGTGTCGTTTGCGTATTATGCGCATATTACGGTCGTTTTGGCTGATGGTGAAGCAACAGTCGAGTTAATCGATGTCCCTGCTGGGAGAAATTCACGCCCGCGGCAATTTAGTGAGGACGGTGACTACGCCTATCGCGTCTATGACAATGCCGGCCGCGCACAGATCGCCTATGGCACCATCATAGTACAAACACGACAACGAGCGGTAGATCAACGGGGCGTGCTTTTGCCACAACGAGGTACCGGCGGGGAGTATGCCTGTGACATGGGTTCCTACGAATTCCAACCCTGGATCGTAGGCCAACCTATCCTGCATCCCCCCTCAGCCATTGTCACACAACCGGCGCGCTGGAATGTGGGCGGGGCCGAGAGCGGGCCGGATGTGCAATCCTACCACGCCTGGAGCTCGGCTGCGGCCCAGGATTATGCCTTGCGGCCCTCGCCCAATGATGGTGATGACACCCTTGAACCAGAGGAGGTGGTGGCCGTGTATTGGGACACAGATCCCGATCCCGCGACCATGGTCGAGATCGGCCAGGTGGGTGTAATCGAATGGCCGGATAACCCCCAGATTCACGTGTCGGGTGCTGGAGTCGTCCTGATGCACAACAGTATCAGCGATGGCTTCAAGATTTCAGGTGCGCGAGCTTTTGAGGGTCGAAATCCCGCCGATGTCGACGCCGGACAAATTTTGGTGGATGGTATCTTCCACCGTACGACTCTACCGGACATTTCCGGTGAATCCTATTCGGTTCTGCAATGGATCAAAGGTAATCAGACCAATGCCGCCCTGGAGGTGGAGGTGGTGAAGACGGTGGACTGGAACACGCCGGGTGTGCGAGATATGCGGTCTGAACGTACGCAGTGTGAGATCGGGCGCGAGCTTCGTTACCGTTCGTTCACAGATGCTGCCGGCACGTTACCCGGGCACGAAGACCCCGAGAGCAAAGCCGGCCAGATCCTGACAGGCGAGGCTTTCGACGGTGTGCACGAGACGGCCGAACTGGCTTTTGCCCAGAACACGGTGGACAATCTCATCCCACCTGCCTATAACCAGGAAACTCGCGAGGGGCCAATCATCCCCATTCTCAACACGGCGCCGACGCCCTTCCTCAACACGGATCCAGTAACCGGTGATCACGATTTGCGTATTGCCTGGTACCGGCCCGACGGCCGCAATGTGGCCTGGCCAGTAAAGACGGTAGGTTATCGCTGTGACTGGCCTGTGGATCCCCCAGAGATTGTGATCGCCAGCGAGTTGGGCTCGGAGATCGGCGGGCAGGCGGAGTTGAGCAGCGATGCTTATAGTGATCTCACCATCTACCATCAAGCTGATACGAACCTGCCGGGCTTCAACCCCAATGATGAACATGCCCTACTGGCCGATTCCAATCTGGGGAATCCCTCTCCCGCCCTTTACGCGCTACGCACCGATCTGGCAGCCCAGCCCTACGCTTTGCTCAAATATCACGATCCCCGCGAAGATGACATCACCAAGATTGCCATCTACAAGGTTGTGCTCACTCGCGCCGCAGCACAGATACTGAACTATACACCCGATCCCGGCACTGTCACTGTGAACGCAGGCGCCGTCCAGGCTCAGGCTACGGACTCTTCTCCTAATGTCATTTTGCGGGTGGACGATGGCCGTCTTGTACCGGGTGGGGAAGTGACCCTGCCCCTGGAAGCGCTTGGGGCGCGTAATCTACACTCGCTCTCCCTGAAAGTGGCTTATAACGCCGCCAAACTCACACCCACCGGCTGCACGATCAATCGCACGGACTTCATAGAACAGCTTAACGACCTACAAGTAGTGAGTGATAGCCCGCAGTGGCCCTACCATGTGGTGCATTTCCGCGCCGGCCTGGTCTCCGGTACAGATGCCCAATACTTCTGGGATTTCGGCGATGGTACGTTACGTGTGGCGGGCACTGAGGTGAGCCATGTCTACCCCGCCGATGGCGATCCCCCTGTGAGCTACACTGTGACAGTCACGGCGGCCAATGGTGTCTTTGCCGATCTCACAGCCACAACGCAGGTAACCATTAATGATGCCGCCATCCCCGGCAGCCTTGCTGATCTGCCAACCACTGGCTGCCGCATCGAGCAACCCGGCCAACTGACCATCGAGCTACAGGCGCGGGCCAAGCACGGCCTCAGCGGCGATCTGCGCCTTTCGGACCTGACTTTTGCGGCCACACCTGCCTTCAACACAGACGGGGACACGTCCGAGGTGGGATTCAGTACAGTTTCCCTTTATGGCCCCGGTTACGAAGATCTCAGCTTCAATATCACCGCCGGCAACCCTGTCTATGCCCCTACACCCCTGCGCGGCCTGCTTGACCTTCAGCCCTGTGAGCAAACGCGTGCGGCGGATGTCACAGCCCGTCCCTTCTGGAAAGATTGGAAGGGTATGTTGTGGGCGCGAGCAGCCGGTGAGATGAATGTACTCTACTTCTATCCCTTACAGCCGGGTTTCTACCTGACGGATACTCATGCCCGCGGCCTGGGCCTGGTGGACACAAACGACAACGTATTGTCCATGGAGGATCGAGTGGGCCGCTGCGTGCCCTGGATGGATCAACTCTCCAGCGGTGCCGTCACCTATCCCGACTTCCCGGAACCGGGTCGCGATACAAAGGTGCTACCCGTGACCTATCGCGCTACTTGGCCAGACCTGCCACCGCTACTCAGTGTCGGTGAGACGGTGTACGAACGCGCCAAGAGCGGCATCTCCGGTGTGGCCAATCAACTGGCAGTCTCTCGCATCTATGACGACTGGGCGCCTGGCGCCTGGGATAGCGACGCGCAGAAAATCATCATGCGCGGAATGGAGGTGCAACGCTCACTGACACAACTGATCGACCCTATCGGTGAGGTGCGCGTCCATCTCGATCTGAAAATCAACGACAACTGGAGCCTGCCCACCGACCTCAAGACCGAGCGCCTGCTCTTCGGCGGCGGTCAGGCTATCGTTGGCAACAAGAACAATCCCGATCTGACGTTGCCCTTCTCGTTGCGAAGCCGTGTCCTTTACGATGATGGCAACGGCGACCTGATCTTCCGCGGCTACTACGACGGCACCTCCAAGGAGTACATCAAGGGCGATCCCCTGCTGTTGCTCAACGTGATGTCCACCTCGGACAAAGAGCGACTCCTGGCCTTGTGTCCGAGCGGCGATGACTGTAACAAATACAAAGCTGCCGTCGAGGATCTCTACTGGCAGACGTTGAATCCTCGCCAATTGAACTTGTGTCGATCCGCAGATGGCAGATTGTACGATAATGATCCCGAACCGGCTATCAATCAAGGGAGTAAGAACGACTTCTTTTCAAAGACGTGTCAGCCTTGGAATGATGGTACAGAGACCTATCGCGACAGCTACCCTGACCAGGCCTTCCTGATCGGGGTGCAAGATACGCCTGTGATCGATATAAGTTGGCCTGTGGATGGCATTCTCGACACCGGCGATGGTATCCCCGAGCCTTACGAAGGCCTGGGTAAGGGCAAGGCCCTCACCGCCGGTAATGCCGCCGGCACAGGCTACATCACTGTGGCCTATAACAATGACTCCAGCCTGGGCGGGCTGCCGGTCTCGCTCCAGGTCATCAAAGTGGGCTGCACCAAGAACCACCTGGGCGAGGACAGCACCTATCGCGGCAACTTGCTGGTGATCAACTCGGACAATCTTTTCGATGAAAAGCTGACACTGCGCCACACCGGCGATTTCGGCGGCCGGCCCGATGACTTCGAATTCGAATGGTATATCGCCGGGGTGGATGACACCGGCGTCTCGCCCACGGCTCTGCCGCCGAATTATCCCTGGCGGAGTTGGACGAAACTGGAGCCGGGAGCCAGTGCCATCGGGCCGGAGATCACTATCGAGGGGGCCAACCCTACCACGCTGAGCGATAACTGGCTGATCATGCGCTACAAGGGCTATCCCATCTGCGGCAACCAGTATCGCTGGAGCGCCTTTGCCGGCGATCCCTCGGCTAAACCCTCGGAAGTACGGGCACAGTTCGCTCCGGGCTGGATTAAACGTGTGACCTCGGCCCTCAATCCTTTCGACACCCGTGTGGACGATTTCATCAGTGCCCCGGTCAACACCACCGTGGATATGATCCGTCAGGCGGGGCAGCGTTATGAAGGGCCGGTCGCCCTCAGCAATGATCCCGAGACCCTCAACAATATGGGCCTAATCGAAGCCTACGAAACCGTGCTCGACCGCGGGCGTAAGCTTTCCATTGACTCAGGTATCAACCACCAGGGGGCAAACGCCGCCTTGCTTAACGTCACTTCACGCATTGCCGATCTGTACATGCTGCTGGGCAATGACGCCTACATGGATGCCCTGGACCCAACCGTTGGCCTGGGCTCAAACAGTGTTTTTGCCTCCCGCGCCCCCACAATCTTTGCTTTCATGAACCAGTTCCGCCCGGACAGCTTTGGCTTGATCGACGAAGAGTTGGCTCTGTTGCGCGGTCGGGACGAAACACTGGGTGGGGTGGCGGCGGCACCGACCTACAATCGTCTCACCTGGAACTTTACTAACGGCAACGGTGAGGTGGCCTACGTGACCAACTACAACATCAAGGACATCAACCAGGATGGTTTCGTGGACGAGGCGGATGCGGCCATCCTCTATCCTCAGGGCCACGGCGATGCCTGGGGCCACATGCTCACAGCCATCAGCAAATACTATCAACTTTTGCGCCATCCTTACTACACCTGGTCGCCACGCGCCGAACCGATAGGTGTGGCCGGCGCGCCGGTGGTCGTCGACTACTATGATGAGCGCCGTTTCGCTATTGCCGCCGCGGCCAAGGCGAGGATGGGAGCGGAGATCACGGATCTTACCTACCGTAAGGAGTACTCTGACCCAAACAGCCAGGAATACACAGACAGCCATGTCGACGCCTCGGACGGACAGCGCCGGGCCTGGGGTGTGGCCGATTGGGCGCGGCGGGCCGGGCAGGGAGCCTATCTCGATTGGGTTGTCGCCAACGCTATCCTGCCGCCCGAGGATGATCGCTACACCGACGTGCGTAAGATCGACCGCACCACTGTGGCCGAACTGGGCGAGATCGCCGACGAGTACGCCGCCATCCAGCAGCAGTTGGATGAAGCGGATAATGGGGTGAACCCGCTGGGATTGGTGCGAGATGCTGTGCTCTTTGACTTGGATCCGGCGCAGACCAAAACCACAGCCGAGGGTGGGGGCAAAACCCACTTCGAGCAGGTCTACGACCGTACGCTCATCAATCTGGGTAGTGCATTCAATCTGTTCGACTATGCCAATGAAATGAAGATCGCCCAGCGAGAATCGCAAAACAATCGTCGCGACTTCGTCACCAGCATTATCGAGAAAGACACTGCTTTGATGAATGAACTGATCGAAATCTTCGGATATCCCTATGATGCCGACATCGGCGTCAACGGCACCTACCCAGAGGGCTACGACGGTCCGGACATCTACAATTATGACCTTTGGGACCGCATCGAACTGACGGATGCCCAGAAGCGTTGTTCTGAGTATGATGATCCGACAAGTGCTCGTTGCCAGCCCGAAACAAAGACGATTCTATTGTCGATCTATGAACTCGACTGTCTGGGGGCATTCCCCAAGAAAACCAGGATGGATATTGCTAATGCAGACCCAAATGATCTCTGCATCGATAGTTACGGCAGTCTTTTCGATGTCGAATATCGGGTGGGAGTCGGCCTGGATGCCGGGCGGGGGCGCTTCAAACCCCAGTCATGGCCAGAAGACAGCGCCCGCAAAGCGCCAGGCGAGATCCAAAACATGCTACAGGAGTTGAATCAAGCGCGCCTCGAATATGAGATGGCGATCATAGCTTACGACCACCATCTGGCAAAGATCAACGGCATGCAAAAGAAGATCAAGGAAAAAGCAGATTACCTGACCCTGCAGGGCGCACTCAAAGAGCTTGAGCGCTGGGAGATTTACGCCATCGATCAGGTTATCCGGGGGATTAAGATGGTTTCAAAAACAATCAACCAATTCGGCAAAACGGCAAAGACGATTAATGATGCTGCCGCCAAATGTCCGCCGCGCAGCGCCGGCTTGGCAAACGATGTCGGTGTTCCCGTCGTCTGCACGCTTTCGGTGTCTGGCTCTGCCTTGAGTGGGACCGCCTCAACCATCACGTTTTTTATGGACCTCGCCACCGATTTCTTAGGGATACAAAAAGACACATCGAAGGCTATCATCGAGACCACTCTCCTTGAAACTAGTCTCGACTACCAGCTTCAACAATATGGGAAGGCGATGGGCGGACTGTTGCGCCAGGAACATGAATTGAGGCTGGCGCTATGGCTTGCCAAGGACCGGGTCAACTCGGCCCAGGGCAACTACGATCAGATCTTGCAGCGTGGCTTCCGCAAGCTACAAGAATTGAGCCGCCTGCGTAAACGCTGGGCCGGGCAGATCAGCGAGCAGCGCTACAACGATATGGCCTACCGCATCTTCCAGAACGACGCCCTGCAAAAATATCGCAAACAGTTCGACTTGGCCCAGACCTACACCTACCTGACTGCTGCCGCCTATGACTACGAAACCAATCTCTCCAGCAACGATCCCGCCGAAGGCGACAAATTCCTGCGGGATATCGTGGGTATGCGCACCCTAGGTGAGTTGCGGCGCTGGCAGTTCCAACCGGTTGAACCTGTGGTAGGCACTGGCGGCCTGGCTGACTCGCTGGGGCGTATGCACGAAAACTTCGAAGTGCTCAAGGGCCAGATGGGCTTCAACAACCCCCAAACCGAAGCTAATCGCTTCTCACTGCGCGGGGAACTCTTCCGCCTGCGCGACGACTCAGACGCCAAGTGGCGGCAAGAGCTGATGCGCTACTATATGGACGATATCTTCAGCAATGATGACGTTGCCCGTCTCGCTAAACGACCTTATGGCGACAACGGCCCACAACCCGGGCTCGTCATTCCCATCCCCACTACCATCTCCGAAGGTCGTAATTTCTTCGACTGGCCCTTGGGTGCCGGCGACAGCGCCTATGATGCCAGCCAGTTCTCCACCAAGATCGCCAACGTAGGTGTTTGGTTCCAGGACTACGACATCGGACGGCTGGCACAAACCCCGCGCGTCTACCTGCTCCCTGCCGGCAAGGATGTGGGCCGACCCCGCAACAGCAGCGGTCTCCTGCGCTACTGGAATGTCACCGAGCAACTACTGCCCGTGCCCTATCCCATCACGCAGGCCGACATGGAGAACCCCGACTGGACCCCGCGGCTCAGCGGCCTCAATGGCAAAATGTACAAAATTAAACCCTACAGCCGTTTCCGGGCTTATCCTTACTCCGACACCTTCTCACCCGACGAGCTGAACACCGACACCCGTCTGATCGGGCGCACGGTCTGGAATACGAAATGGCTGCTGGTCATCCCCGGCGCCACCTTACTTTCCGACCCGCAAATCGGCATCGAACGCTTTATCGAGGATGTCTCCGACATCTACATCTACTTCCAAACCTACGCTTATGCCGGAACTGCGGCGGCGCAATCCACAGAGGAGAGTGCACCATGAAGCCCAGACTATCCCTCAGGTTGATCCTCATCAGCGGACTTCTGCTACTGGTAGTCCCCTTGCAGGCATGGGCACAGGGCCCTCCCGACACGCCTTTACCGCTGCCTGACCTCATCGTTTATGGTACGGTGGTACGCGATGGTCAGTCACTTCCAGATGGCACAGTCAAAGCTTTACTGCCGCGAGGAGGCGTAGTCAACGCCATTATCGCCCCGGTGAGTGGCACCGCCTACGGTTATGTCCTCAGCATCCCTCTGCGCCAGTACGACACTGGCGCCGCCTCCTACGACGCCGCTAGCGTCCGCCTGGGCGAAAGCATCACTTTCCAGATCAACGACGCCCCGGCCATGTTTACAGATGCCAATGGCATGGTGGCCAACAGCTTCACCATCCCCAATAATGGCATGGGACGAACCTATCGTCTAGATCTTTTCCTCTCCGGCCCCGATGCCTACCCCTTGGGCGACGTCAACGCCAGTGGCCGCCGTGATTCCGGCGATGCCCTTCTCGTCCTCAAGTACGATGTGGGCCTGATTCCCGGCGTCACCGACTTCCCACCCGGTCCTCGCACTATTTACTTGCCCCTGTGCGACATCATCGAAGATGGAACCTGTAATGCCAGCGATGCTCTTCGTATCCTCCAATGCGACGTCGGTATGAGTGGCATCGACTGCCCCACCCATCCCACCATTGCCGCCAGCCAGGTACAGATAAGCCCTGAGGAAGCCTTACTCCTCCTTCATCTGCAAATTGAAGTCGATACGGCGGCGCAGCAGGCAACTGTGCGAGTCATGGCAGTTGACTCCCAGGCAGCTTTCGGCGCCGGTACCCTGGAATTGGTGTACGACCGCAGAGAGCTCACACCATTCACTTGTCAGGAAACCGGTGGCGAGGGAGTGGAGATGGCCAGTTGTAATGAAGATTATGCCCCGGGAGTAGTGCGTTTCAATGCGCTTAGCACAAGCGGTCTCCCCGATCAAACCGAACTGGCCACCGTCAGCCTCCATATAAACGAACCCTCCGGCAGTGAAGCTCTGCAGCCAACCCTTTCATTGACCATCGTCGATATTGCCGACCATCAGGGCTTCGCCCTGCCCTGGCAGCTGACAGAACCCGTCTTCATACCAATTCCTGGCGACACCTATCCTCTGTACCTTCCTCTGCTATTGAGCGTACAAACCTCTACCCAGAATAACGAAGCCCCGCCCGCCGACATTCCTATCCCCGAACAAAGCCAGATGCTCTATCTGCCGATGCTTTTCCAGGCGCAGGTCATTGCTGCCAGTAGCATCTCCCCACCTGACACGCCCACCCCCTCGCTAACACCCAACCTCTACCTCCCGCAGCTGCGTCGTTAGAGCCTGCAAATAACCTCTTGAAAGTACTGATCTCCCCTCGGAACCATCGTTTACTCAGTGCCTGTGCCCTCACTGCAGTACTGCTGGCAGCCCTGCTCGGCCTACGGCCTGCGGCCGCTGCCCCCTTGGGCGGGACTGCCCTGCTGCGTGTGGGTGATGGTCGCCTTACAGCCTATCGCATCCGCCCGGGCGAACTCATCACCATTCCCGTAACACTCTTTGATGGCGTAAATGTCGGTACTGTGACCGCGGTCATCGAGTTCGATCCTGCCGTTCTGAGGGCTGTGGCCTGTGAACGAGCCACCAATACCGCCTTTAGCAGCGGTTATTGCAATCTTTACTACACCTCAGATTCTCTCAAATTCAATGCCATAGCACCGACAGGAGCCAATAGCGATCAGGAGCTTTTCTATCTCACTTTTCAAGGGCGAGGAGACGCTAGTAGCACCAGCACCGTGACGCCCAGGG
>JAADFV010000246.1 GCA_013152695.1 Chloroflexota bacterium
GAAGGAAGCAGTAGGGAGCAAGAAGCAGGAAGAAAGAAGAAGGAATTGCTCGCCGGTGTGAAGACGGAGACAGAATACGGGAGACGGAAGAGAGCATTGAAGGAATATTCGCAGGGGCGAGGAATTCCGTAACAGATCCTTTATGGGAAAAAGCATGACATCAGGTAAGATAGATCGGCTGAGGCAGCGTCGGGGTAGGAATTGCTCGCCCGCGTGAAGACGGGAGACGAGAGGACGTTTTCAGACCCGGTTTACCGGTTTACCGGCCTCCAGGTTTACTGACTTACTGATTTGCCAGCCTCCTTGCCTACCTATCTATCCATCTCCCGCTTTTGCTTTTTTGATTCTGGCTTGTCCAGATTAGGGAAATCAGCCGGTTGCAGCTATAATGACAGCCTACAGCAAGCTCAAGCTTGTTGCCTTTACAAAACTGTTTGTAAACATCATCGGGCTAAGAGTGCGACTTGGCTCCGCAGAGTCAAGGAGTACTTCTGTGAATTTTGAATATTTTTCTTTCGACCGGCGCATCCTCGCCCGGATTAAAACCGCGGGATATACCACCCCCACCCCCATCCAGGCGCAAGCTATCCCCAAAGTGCTGGCCGGCCATGACATCATGGGTTTGGCCCAGACCGGCACGGGCAAAACTGCCGCCTTCGTCCTACCCATTTTACAACGACTCACCCAAGGCCCGCGGCGGCGTGTACGCGTACTCGTCGTGGCCCCCACACGCGAGCTTGCCGAACAGACACACCAGACGAGTCTAGATCTGGGTAAAAACATCGGCATTCGTAGTGTTTCTGTCTACGGCGGTGTCAGCAAATCTGGCCAGATATCGCAGCTACGGCGTGGCGTCGAGATTGTCGTCGCCTGTCCCGGCCGTCTCCTCGATCTCGCCCAGGATGGTGCCATCGATCTTTCTGGTGTAGAAGTGGTGGTCCTGGATGAAGCGGATCGGATGTGTGATATGGGCTTTCTGCCCGACATTCGCCGTATCCTCAAGCTGCTGCCAGCCAGGCGCCAGACGCTTTTCTTCTCGGCCACCATGCCTAAAGATATCCGCCGCCTCGCCGACGATATCCTCAAAAATCCCGTCACTGTGCAAATCGGCGAAATTGCCCCCGCCAAGACCGTTTCCCACGTGATTTATCCCGTCCCCGACCATCTCAAGAAAAACCTGCTGCTGGCCGTGCTGCAACAAACGGCCACGGGACGTGTCCTTATCTTCACCCGTACCAAATACCGCGCCCGAAATCTGGCACGAGATCTGGCAAAACACGGCTATCGGGCAGCGGCGCTGCAAGGTAACATGTCCCAGAATCAGCGACAAAGAGCGATCAACGGCTTCCGGGAGGGGAAATACGATATTCTCGCTGCCACCGACGTAGCTGCTCGCGGCATCGATGTGTCCGACATCTCACACGTCATCAACTTTGATATCCCCGACACTGTCGATGCCTACACCCATCGTATCGGCCGTACCGGTCGCGCCCACCACCTGGGCGAAGCCTTTTCCCTGGCGGGGCAGGGAGATGCAGAGATGGTACGGGACATCGAAAAATTATTGGGTACCCGCATCGAGCGCCGCCGCCTTCCTGATTTTGATTACGGCAATTTTATGCCGGAAAAACAATTCCCCGCCGCTCCGCTCAAAGCAGCTCAGAACCAGCGCCGAAAATCTCCTCGCAGCAACCATCGCAAAAATAATGTTCAGCGCTCGCGTCGACGGAGATCCCCACAACTTTCCAGGTGAATGCGATCATTGTTTGCGAGAATATATCGCCTAAAACCCTGTTGCCCCCATGGCCCAAGCACAGAACATTGATAAATGCGCGGTAGATAACCTTCCACACAGGAAAGGCGTCTTTATCTTCAATTGGCGATAAATTCCCTGTCTAACCGTCGTGATTGTTCAATCTAAAAAACTGTTCGGCAACTTGAATCATAGCATCGGGGCTGGCCAGAAATGCCCAGTCGGTGACATTGCTGATGACCGTATCTTCTACGCCGGGCAAAGGGCGAATCCAGCTCATGACGTAACCCGTAATCGCGGTTTCGTCAGAGGCCAGGAGCAACATGCTGAGATCAGCATCGAAGCTATGGTAGGTCCGTAAAAGCCATACCGGCTCTACTTCGGGGTGAGGCGGCAGACCCCAGATAGCGTCGAAGGCGGAACGGTCATAGCCAGGCCTGATCACGATACGAATGCTGGCCGCGCGCAGACTCTGATCGCCGGCGCCGGCCAGCGTGATATCCATCAAATGGTCGATGTGAGCCCGGCCTCCGAAGGATAAGGCGGCGCGTGTTCCTACCACACCGGTCGCTTCGCGCACGACGTCTATGAGAAAGTCGTCAAACTTATGCAGTTCATGCACCATGCAGAGAATGCGGAGGTCGGCGCGGGCACGTAGCCAATTCACCCACAAGGGGGTGACGCAAGAACCGTTATGATTGTGGAGACGCCGGAGAAGGTCCTCTCGGGCCAATTCGTCTTGTCCGCTCCGGATGTTGGTGTCGATAATAGCAATCGTACTGTGATTCATAAGGTTGCTCTCGGAAAGCTCTTGGGCTGGAAAAGACCACTTTGCTGTCGAGGCCTCAACTTATCCGGCAACATCTGCAGTCACTTGTCCCCGTGATCGGCCTCTTCTTGTTGTTCAAGAGTGTATTCTGCGTCGATTGTATCAGGTATGTCGTCTTTGAGCCAGTACTGGGCGATAACGCCGAGCTTGATAAGGAGAATGACGCCACCAAGACCGATAAGGCCGAGGATGCAGCTTCCAACAAGTGCGATAATAAGAAGTTCCATGATTTTATTGCCAAGCGGGAATGCGGTCTTGTATGGTACGACCGCGGGCGGATGTATAGCTAATCTCCCAGTAGGGTAACCACCCCAGGGCGACGGTGTCGATCTGGATATCGGCCCGTCGTGGTTTGACGAGATAGGTTTCGATATCATCCAGGGTTTCGGCCCATTTGCGGGTGATTTCTTCGGCTTCCTCCTGGATGGTTTTTTTCAGGTCTTCGATTTCGGCCTGAATACGCGCGATTTCCTCATGTGATTCTTCGATGTCTGCTTTGGCACGAGAAGTGAGGCGGTGCTTGGTAGCAGCAGTGGAGAGACCTCGCGTACGACGACGTCCAAAAATACCCAGCAAACCGATAACAGTTTCGGCTCCTGAAATCATTTCTTCCCGTTTCCTTGCTTCATACTCTGCTTCATCTTCAGCCAGCTCCCGTTCTTCTCGCTTCAGCCGAGTTTCCAGACGGTCAAGTTGGGTGCGGTATTTGCGGCGCATTTTCTCTACTTCGGCATCACGTTTTTCGCGAGCAGCGTGTTGCAAACGTATCTTGAAATCGCGTTCTGATTCCCCTGGCTTGCTGTAAAGCTTAAGTGTGGGGTTGTAAAGAAGTTGGAGCCGTTGCTCATGGTAGAGATAGTTGCTGAAATCCTTGGCGTACGCCTTAAGCTCGCGCACTGAGTTGAGCTCTTCTGGAACCGAGGCGAAGTAGGCCTCTGCTTCTGGCTGATTTTCGAGATCTTGAGGATCGATGTCAAGCGAATCGGCTTCTTCCCAGCGAATGATGGTATTGAGATCGTTGGCATAGACGACCTTCCCCAGCGAACGCGTTTCGTTGACCCCCCGCCTACGATCCAAGAAACTGACGCGGCCCAGGGCAACGAGGGCCGGTTCGTAAACCAAATGCGTTGCTTCAGGCTGGATGCGCTGTTTCAGCTCTTCTTCCAGGAGGGCAAGCGCACGATTGGGACTGATGCCTACCGGCAGATAGACCTGAGGCAGGGCCGGGGGCAGGGCGGGCGGAGTGCTGCTATAGCCACTGGGAGTGGATGGTGTGGCACTCGTGCCTCCGCTTGCTGCCGCTATGATCGGCTGGGCCGGGGTTCTGGGTTTGGGTGCAACGGCACTGGCCGGGGTCGTGGTTGGCTCTTCTGCTTGCTTGTAGCCTGCCATGAGAGTGCGAACCTGGCTGCGGGTAAGAGGTCCCCGAAGATAGCTCATGGCCCAGCGAGTATTGAAAATAATCGGTCGATCTTCGTGGACATTGTGCAAAATAAAGACTCGCGAGTCCAGGGCAGAAATGGTTTTATCGAGCGTGCGGCGATCGAGCACACTACCGGCCTCACTAACAGCTGATTCTAAGCCATCCAAGACCCGCGCCTTGTCCCGTTCTGTCTGTAACTTACCAATAAACCAGGTGCCGGCATTGGTCAGCCCTTTGTAATCGATATCTACCGGGTTTTGCGTCGTGAGTACCACGCCTACCCCATAAGCGCGCGCTTGTTTCATCAAGGTGAGTAAGGGCTTTTTGGAGGGAGGTTTGGCTACGGGCGGGAAGAAACCAAAGACCTCGTCCATGTACAGTAACGCCCGCAGGCTGGTGGTGCCCGACTGCTGCCGCATCCAGGTGATTACCTGCTCGAGCAGGAGGGTGACGAAGAACATCCGCTCGGCATCAT
>JAADFV010000247.1 GCA_013152695.1 Chloroflexota bacterium
AGTAGGAAGCAAGAAGCAAGAAGCAGAAAGCAAGAAGTAGGAAGCAGGGAGCAAGAAGCAGGGAGCAAGAAGCAGGGAGTTGGTTCTGCTTTGTCTGGATTAATATCTTCTCAGTGAAATTTTAGCCCCATAAGCCAGAAACATTTAACGCGAAGGGGCAGAGGCGCTAAGAGTTTTTCTTCTTTGCGTCTCCCCGTCTTTGCGTTAAAGTCTTCTTGGTTCCGGCTTGTCTGGGTTGGGTTATTGGGCATGCAATTTTTGGCGAAAACGTTGGCTTCATGTAAGCTGACAGGGTTGGTGATTGTCATAGGTTCTATCATTGTTTCCTGCTTTGCTCTCAATTTTAATAGGCCATCTATGTCACTTTTAGCTCCTCTTGCTACATTCGTACTCCTGGCTATTGCCTCTAAAGACATAGGCAATTTTTTTCGCCGCGCGGGGTTGCCCCTCATTAGTGGTTTTCTCTTTGTTGGTATTTTAGCCGGTCCTTACGTACTGAATATTGTTCCGGCCAAAGCGGCAGCATCGCTCCATTTCATCGATGCTATTGCTCTGGCCTTTATCGCCTTTGCTGCCGGAAGTGAGCTTCATCTGGAGCAATTGAAGGGGGCATGGCGCAGCATCCTTTTCATTATCGGCGGGTTGGTGATCTCGGTTTATATTTTTTCTTTGTTCGGCTATTTGTTTCTCGCCAAGACTATCCCTTTCATGCAGGGTTTGACGCATTTCGAGGTTATTGCCGTGGCATTGGTCGGAGCAACGATCATGGTGGCACGTTCTCCAGCCTCGGCCTATGCGATCATTCGTGAATTACGGGCGCGTGGCCCCTTTACGAAGCGGGTCTTTGGCGCTACCGTCTTGATGGATAGTTTGGTCATTCTGCTTTTTGCAATAACCGTTTCGATTGCCAACGTTCTCATCGAGGGAGATGTTTTCAACCTGGCGGCGCTATTCTACATTATCGCCGAAATTATGCTTGATATCTTTTTCGGCATTATTGTGGGACTGGTCTTGCGGGGTGTTTTTGAACTCAAGGTCGGCTTGCGCATCAAAACATTATTGATGTTGATCGTTGGTTACGGTGTTTTTTTTCTGGCCGAAGCTCTACGACAACCTCTAGGCCATGATTTTCCCATCGAATTCTTTGCGGAACCCTTGCTTGTGGCACTGGTCGCGGGCTTTTACTTGGCGAACTACACCCGGCACGGCAGTGAATTCACAGAGGTTGTGGAGGAAATTGCCCCCACGATTTTCATCCTCTTTTTCTTGCTGGTTGGTCTCAATATCAATCTCAGTATTCTCAGCCAGGGATGGCTGATTATTTTAGCATTGTTTCTGATCCGGCTTTTCGGCATTATGGTCGGCAGTTTTGCGGGAGGACTTCTTGCCGGAGATCCCCTTCGCCACAACACGCTTTTGTGGTTGACTTTTATTACTCAGGCAGGTGTGAGTATTGGTTTGGCTCAAGAAGTTGCCGTCGAATTTCCAACTTGGGGTAATGATTTTGCCTCTTTGGCCATTGCTGTGATTGTTTTGAATCAAATTATAGGTCCGCCGGCCTTCAAATGGGCGATTCATCGCATTGGCGAAGCACACCCTAAGGCGGTTTCGACCCAGTTCGATGGCACGAGGGAGGTTCTGATTTTTGGTATGGGAGCCCGTGCCTTGATGCTTGGTAAACGTCTAGTAAAGCATGGTTGGTCGGTCAAGATGATCTGTCTAAACAAGACGTTTTTTGTGAAAATACAGGAAGAAACGGAGATCAAGGCTCGTTATGTGGAAAAACTCGAGACTGGTATTTTACCCGATTTGGGGCCTGAAAAAGTTGCGGCGGTCGTGGTCATGCTTCCCGACGACGATCAGAACTACGATGTGTGCGAATTTGCCTATGAGCATATTGGCACTGACAAGATTGTAGCATTCGTGCGCAATCCTGCTCATATTGGGCGCTTTCAAGAGCTTGGCGTCACCATCGTGGAGCAAACAACAGCCATTATCAGCCTGCTCGAAAATTTCATACGTTCCCCAGCCACCACATCACTACTCTTGGGTGAAACCGAAAATCAGGAGATCGTCGAGCTGAAGGTTATCGATCAGGCCTTAGAAGGCGTTGCCATTCGCGATTTGCATCTCCCGAGCGATGTTCTCATCCTGTCTGTGCATCGTGACGGCGCAATTCTAGTCACACATGGTTATACTCGCCTTAAGGTGGGCGATTTAGTCACGGTGATGGGGAGTCCACAAAGTATTCAGTTGGTCGATTTGCGCCTGGCCGGTTATCAAGTTTCGCCAACACAGACACCGTAGTTGGAGACCTCGCCGAAATCGTAGATAATCATAGTGTTGTTTTCTGCCATGCACTCATTACCTATCTACCAATGTCTCTCCAAACATTTCCTCCATCTCTGACCATTCTTACTCACCCAACGCGCCTACGTTTGCTCCAGGTTCTTGCTGCCGGTCCTGCCCAGGTAGATGCATTGAGTACAAGTCTGACTTTATCACCGGCAACGGTGCGTCGTCACTTATCGCATTTGGTTGCTGGAGGGCTCGTTATCAAGGTGGATGAGCCAAATAAGGCTCTGCCTGTTTTTAAGGTCAATCGCCAGGCGATCGCCGCCTTGGCCTTAGACCTGCAAACGCTTGTGATACCCCCCGTCATCTCCATTGTGGCCAAATCAGGCACTGGGAAGACGACCTTTATGGAGAAACTGATTCCCGCTTTGAAACAGCGAGAAGTATGCGTAGGCGTGCTCAAGCACCATGGCCATCCCACCCCATTCGACGTTCCTGGCAAAGATACTTATCGTCATGCCCAGGCCGGTGCAGACGTGGTAGTGGGGGCAAGTGCCGTGCAGGTGGCTGTGTTTCGTCGCGAAAATGGCGCTGCCAACCTTGACGCCGCTATCGCCCGTCATTTTGCCGGCCTGGACCTGGTGCTAACAGAAGGTTACAAGCGCGGCTCTTATCCCAAAATCGAGGTGCATCGCGCCGCGCGCAGTCATGAGTTGTTGTGCGAACCAGAGGAGTTGCTGCTGTTGGTAACAGATGAAGTATGGCCATTGGCGGTGCCGCAGTTCGGTCTGGAAGAGGCCGAGGCGGTGGCAGACTGGCTGGTGGCATGGTTGGAGAATCAGAGTTGATGCCTGGTCATAAATCGGTAAAGCGGGAAGCCCGGTAGATGGAGAGGCAATGGGATGGGGTGAGAGCGGTGCGGTGGAGGTCATTGTAGCAAATGGCAGGCAGGGTACGCCAGGCGTGCGGAGGCGGGGTGCTTTGGGCTGGCGAGGTCGCGTCGGGAGCAAAGACCTTCCAGGTCTCCGAGACCTGGAAGGTCTCTTCCCCCAATCTAAACCCCTGGGGCCAACAATAAGGAGTAGCTGTAGCCATTTTGTAGCCAGGGCTCAAGTACAATCAGACAATCGGATCCTTCGAGACTAACTTAGAGGTGACCTTATGCATTCCCGGTACATTGTCCTGTCGCTCGTTCTTATTCTCTTGCTGACAAGCTTCGTTGCCATCACTGCCGACGCCGCCCGCCCCCTTACGCCCAACTCACTATCTATCGCCCTGGCCCCGCAAGATAGTACTACCCTTACCGCTGTGGCCGATGCTACCGTCAAGAGCTGGCAGCCCAACAGCAACTTTGGCAGTGATGCCACCCTCGAACTCTCCTACAGTAAAATCGATGTCGCTAAAGAAGAGGTAAGCCTGGTCAAATTCGACCTCTCCTCCCTGCCATCGGGCGCAGTCATCGACTCGGCTACCCTCCAGCTTTATCTCGATAGCACCGCCGGCGCCAGCCCTGTCAACATTGGTGTCTACTTTGTCACCAGCAGTTGGAACGAAAGCACTGTTACCTGGAACACCTTTCCCACGGCCGAAACCCTCGGTCTGAGCGGCTCGGTCGACAACAGTGCCGGTTACAAAAGCTGGAACATCACCTCCTATGCCCAAAGCTGGCTCGACGGTACCGCCAACAACGGTGTCTATTTGCGCGGGCCTACCGACGGCACCTATTATGGACGCACCTTCAAAAGCCGTGAAGGACGCATCTATCCACCACTCCTGGCGATTACCTACCATATCGCCTGTGCCAGCGATCCCTACGAGCCCAATGACAGCCTGAACACAGCCGCGGCCGCCACTCCCGGCAGCGCCCAGCAAGGCTATATCTGCCCCAGCAACGACGACGATTATTTCGAATTTACGGCCAGCAATGGCCAGCAGATACAGATCGATCTCGATGGTGCCGGCGGCGCCAACCTGCCCGCTGATTTCGATCTCGAGCTCTATGACCCCGACCAGAGTCTGGCGGGGGAATCCAACAATGGAGGCACCCAGACCGAACAGATCGTCCATACGGCCGACCAGAGCGGCACCTGGTACGTGCACATCTTTGGCTACAACGGTGCCTACAGTGCCAGCGATCCCTACCGCCTGCGCATTACCCTC
>JAADFV010000248.1 GCA_013152695.1 Chloroflexota bacterium
ATTCGCATGAGGATGTTGTCAAAGTTTCCACCAATATAGCCGGCGAGCGTCCCCAAAGCAATTCCCACCAAGCTGGCCAATGAGACCGAAATGATTCCCACTTTGAGCGAGTTGGTCGCTCCACGCACCACGCGGCTGAAGGCGTCTCGCCCGAAAATATCGGTGCCCATCAAATACTGCCGGCTGGGGGGCTGCATGCGGTCTTGGACATGCTGTTCGATGGGAGAGTAGGGCAACAGAGAAAAGGCGCCCATAAGGGCGGCCACAAGATAAAGTGTGATCAATATCAAGCCAAGCAAACCACTGGGATTGCGGAGCAGACGAAAGAAGGGTGAAGTTCTCATACCATTATTCGTAACGAATGCGAGGATCGACATAGGCGTAAGTGATGTCGGTTATGAGATTGACCAAAACAAAAGTGAAGGCGACGAAGAGGACGGTACCTTGCACAACAGCGTAATCACGTTGCTGAATGCCGTTGAGGAGCAGGCGTCCCAGGCCCGGTAAGGAAAAAATCTCTTCCACAATTACAGCACCCCCCAGCAAGTAACCAAATTCGATGCCGATGATGGTGATAACGGGGATCATGGCATTGGGAAAGGCATGGAGCATGACCACTTTAAGATTGCTCAGCCCTTTCCCGCGGGCGGTTCGTACATAATCCTGGCGTAATACTTCAAGCATCGAGGAGCGCGTTGTGCGCATCACCGAAGCCGTAAAGGCAAAACCCAGAGTGATGGCTGGAAAAAGCATCTGCTTGAGGTTGAGAAGGGGGTCTTGAAAAATGCTTACAAAATTGCCGGAGTTAGGCATCACCCCGAAAAAGAGTGATAAGACGAGAATAATCAGGGTTCCCAGCCAAAAATTGGGCAACGATAAGCCAATTAGAGCCAATATCCTCCCGGATAAGTCGATAGGAGAACCCTGTTTGACTGCTGATAATATGCCAATAGGAATGCCGACAATAACGGCAATGACGAGAGAAAATAAGGTCAGTTCTAAGGTGACGGGAAATCGTCTGAGAATCTCCGTAAGAACTGGCTGTCCACTGCGCACCGAGTACCCCAAATCTCCGCGCAATGCAGCACCGATCCAATGTAAATACTGCTCATAGAGAGGGCGATCCAGACCGAAGTAAGCCCGTAGGGCCGCGGCTTGAGCCTCGGTGAGCTTGTACTGGGTTCCGATCATGGCGCTAATGGTGTCGCCTGGGATCAAGTGGATGACAAAAAAGACAATGACGGAAATACCCAGTAAGGTGGGAATCAGGGCAATCAGGCGCTGTGTCAGATATCTTTGCATTGGTGGTTACGCATCAACCAAGACAGTATTCGAATAATGAGGTCCCAAGGGGCCTGTGAGAAAGGCACAAAGTGCTTATCTATTCAGGCGAGCCTTCTCCCCCAGCAGAAACGGGGTAGAAGGCTCGCCTGTTTGGGTTGGATAAAGCGGAAGAGGGAAGATATTCACCTCATCCTGCTTTGCGCTATCTCGCTACTTGTCAAGCCAGACATCACGGAGATATTTGATGGACCCGTTAGGCATTGGTGTGAAGTCTTTGACGTAAGGCTGCATCACGCGGTATTCGAATCCGACATAAAGCCATATCCAGGGAGCTTCCTCGGCGAGAATCTTCTGTACTTGCAGATAATCGGCCCGCCGTTCCTCGGGATCAAGGGCGACTTTGGCTGCATCCAGGAGTTTGTCGATCTCGGGATTGGTGTAGACGGCAACCTTATGCAGGTTTCCGGTGCTATGCCAATAGCGATAGAACATGATGTCGGGATCGGGATTGCCGCCATTGAGGGCAACTACGGAATCGAAATCGGTGTGAAGCCAGCGATCGACATAAACACCAAGCTCCAACGTCTCGATTTCTGTTTCGATACCGATTTCTTTCAGCTGTGCCTGAATGCTCTGGGCTTCGGCAACAGCAGTGGGCGGTTCATCGGCGGCGGCCATGATCTTGAAGGAAATGCCTCCATCAGGATAACCGGCCTCGGCCAGCAGTTGTTTGGCCTTCTCTACATCTTTTTTGTAGCAGAACAGCTCGTCGAGGGGTGCACTGTAGAAAGGTGAGGTGGCAGGTGCCGTCACTTTTCCTTCACCCAGGGCGGCAGTGTCGATAACTTCCTGTCTGTCGATAGCACAGGAGATGGCCTGGCGCACACGCACATCATCCAGTGGTGCACGCCCACTGTTGAGCTGCAAGACATGATAAGCCAAAGCTGGCGTCCGATCAACCTTTAAGTTCGAGGCAGCGCTCGAGGCAAGAATGGCGGTCTTAGGATCGTTGATCAGGGCCCAATCGATGGTGCCAGCGCGTAAACCAGCTAAAATCGACATCTCGTCGGGGATGATGCGAATTTCGATCTGATCGAGATGAGGTACGCCGGCGCGCCAGTAGTCTTTGTTGGCATCAAGAATGGTAACCTGATCGACATCCCAGGTATTCAGTTTGAAGGGCCCGGTTCCCACAACAACCTTGCTGGGATCCTCGCTTTCGACCACTTTTTTATCCAAAATCGCGGAGTTGGGATTGGTCATGGCGGCGAGGATGGCGACGTTAGGACGGGACAGCTTGAAAACGACGGTCTCTTCGTCTGGTGTTTCGATCTCTTGAATATCGGTAAAATACGATCGGGCAGCAGAACCGGTATCCTCATTGAGAATACGTTCAAAACTGAATTTGACATCCTCCGAGGTCATGATGTCGCCGTTATGAAACTTCACACCAGGATGGAGTTTCATGGTGAGCGTTTGACCTCCGTCAGACCAGGTCCAAGAGTCTGCGAGGTTGGGAACGACTTCCAGTTTATCGTTGAGGCCCAAAAGCGGCTCATAAATGAGCTCGAGAAGTCGGAATGAGGAAAATGCGGTTTGTTTATGAGGATCAAGGCCTTTGGCGTCGGCAGCACGAGCAGCAATCAGCTTTCCGCCTTGTTTCGGGGCAGGGGCAGGCTCGGGAGTAGCAGTAACGACAACGGTCTTTTCCACTTCCATGGTGACGACCACGGTTTTTTCAATCACCTGTGGTGCAGTTTGTACGGCACAGGCACTGAGTAGGACGCCAAGCAAGAGAAGGGAAATCAACAAGATAGCTAAGCGTTTCATCAAAACAGCCTCCTTTAAGACTGAGCAGACGCAGCGGCCAGGGCCGCCTTGAAATAGGACAACGGCACCCCTAAGATGCCAGACGAGTGGATACAACTGAATACTCTGGGAATTGCACCTCCAAAAAAGACAGTATGCTGGTAGGGGCCCAGGGTGAATCTGGCCAAAACCTACCACAAAGGTCGGTTAGAGTGTGGATAATTCGACGTAAAAAATATAGCGATCGCCGCGATAAGCAGAATCAGTATATTCAAAAGCGTGCCCATACTGATCGTATGTGACACGCCGGTTATGCAGTATTGCCGAGCCCTCGTCCAGGTCCAATAACTCACATTGAGATGGCAGGCAAATCGTTGCTTCCACTTGCTGTTCAGCACGGGTGGGGATGACATTATAGCGTTGCGCCAGCGTATGATACAGGGATTGATTGGCAAAGTCCTCGTTGAGTAGCTCCTCCACGTTGTCGAAGTGAAGATGACTCGACTCGATGGCCAGTGGATCGCCCCCAGCCAGGCGCAGGCGTTCGAGGAGGAGTACAGGAGTGCCAGGGGTAATGCCCAGGGCCTTGGCCACAACGATGGAGGCCTCGATCATCTCCAGACGCAATACGCGAGCCGAAGAGTCTTGCCCGCGGCGCTGCATATCCTCGGTAAAGCCGGTGAGCCGCGTGAGTCGTTGCTCTACTTTGGGCCAGGCCACATAAGTCCCTCTTCCCTTCTCCCGGCGAAGCACTCCCTCCATCGCCAGCTCCTTGAGGGCCTGCCGCACAGTCATACGGCTGATACTCCATTGCTCGCTCAGCTCCCGTTCCGAAGGAATCATGTCCCCTGGCTTCCATACCCCTTCCGCAATTTTGCCCCGGATCAACTCTTTCAATTGGTAATAGATAGGTAGGGGACTGGTTTTATCCAGCATATGCATTCTCGCTGAGCGTGAATTGGTATAGCTGTCTAGTGGTATATACCATGAAGTATAGCACAATCACCAGGGACTGTCAAACAATTTTTGCCCGCATGAGGCGCATTGGGCGATCGATATGCCGGAAAAAGGCTTTATAGCCGGCGCAGAGATAATTCAAGCCCTCCTCACCTGTGGGCGTCTTGATGAATCGATTCTTGGGGCAACCACCACGACAGGCGAAAAATACTTCACATGCCCGGCAATAAGGGGGTAAGTTGGTCGCCTTGGCCATGCCAAATTGCTGCTGCTTGGGCGAGAAAACCAGTTCGCGTAGAGGGGTTTCGCGGATATTACCCAAGAGGTGGGCGGGTTCGACAAAATGGTCGCAGGAGTACAGATCACCATTGTGCTCGAGCACCAGAG
>JAADFV010000249.1 GCA_013152695.1 Chloroflexota bacterium
ACCCCAACTCCCACCGATACGCCTACGCCGGTGGCCACCGACACGCCCACACCAACACCGACAGACACACCCACATCGACGCCGACTCCCACTCCCACCGATACACCGACGCCGACACCAACGGCTACCGACACTCCCACCCCCACCAGTACCCCAACTCCCACCGATACTCCTACGCCGACACCGACCGACACACCGACGGCAACACCAACCTACACGCCCACATCGACGCCGACCGATACACCCACAGCGACACCCACCTACACGCCCACCAATACCCCCGTTCCTTCCTGTTACGAGCTCGTCGGTAATGGTGGCTTCGAATCGAACACCGTCTGGACCATGCCCAACACGGCCAGCACAGCTCGCTACACCAGCGACGCTGCCCACTCCGGTGCTCGCTCTGGCCAATTGGGATTGCCTCCCGCCGCCAATGCCCGCAGCCGCTTCCTCCCCGAACGCAATCTTTTGGGAGAACTGGCCCCCAGTGGCGCAAGCTACTCCACAGCTTATCAGACCATCAACTTCCCCAGTGATGTCGAAAATATTACGCTCGAGTTCTGGTACGAGCCCCATAGCCAGGCCAGCAACTATGATTGGCAACGTGTCATGCTGCTCAACACCAGCTATGGCAAGGTCAAAGAATTGATGCGGGTCCTGGAGAATGATGGCGTGTGGAAACATGCCAGTTTCAATCTCAATGCTTACAAAGGACGGACTCTCGTTCTCTACTTCGAAGTCTACAACAACAGCACGGGAAGCAGTGGTCGCACCTGGATGTACGTAGATGATGTGAGTATCCTCGCCTGCGAGAGTGGGGCCAATGCCACGGCTACACCCACGCCAACTGCAACTTCCACTCCTACCGACACTCCCACACCGACCTTCACACCTACTCCTACCTTCACACCCACTTCCACCTTTACACCGACGCCAACCCCCACCTTCACACCCACGGCCACCGATACACCTACACCCACGCCTACGCCAACCTCGACCGACACACCTACGCCCACGCCGACTCCTACAGCGACCAGCACGGTTCCGCCTTCTCAGCCCGTTGTCAGCGTTAGTGGTGGCCTGGTAGACCCTGGTGATACCATCACCGTGGCCATCGACATGGCTAATGTTCCTGCTCCTGGGGTTAGCGCTGCCAGCATCGAACTCGCCTACGATCCGGCAGTGCTGCAACCAACCGCCTGCGTTGCCGATCCCGACGCCCTCTTCGATTTCGATAATTGTAACATCGACTTCGACAATGACGGTGTCAATCCTGATAGCATTCGCCTCAACCTCATTAGTGCGACCGGTGTCAGCGGCAATCGTATACTCGCTCAGGTCACATTCCAGGCGATTGGCTTGCCCAACACCTTCAGCCCTCTCGACCTCGACATTCTCAACTTCGCCGATCCGGGCGGTGTTCCCATCTCCGTTAGTGACAACGACAACCTCATCACCCTCTCGGGCGTAGTCAGTCAGGCCGGCGATGTCAACTGTGATACCCGAGTCGATCCCATCGACGCCCTCTTCATCTTGCAGTACGAAGTAGGCTTACGATCCGCAGGCAACCAGTGTCCTCCTGCCCCCGACACCCTCTACATTCCCAACTGTGACGTCAACGGCGACAGTGCCTGCAATTCTGTCGACGCCCTCTTCATCATCCAATGCGACGCGGGGATAGCCAATCCTCTTTGTCCCGTGAGCAGTCAGGCTCAGTCACTGTTCCTGAATCTGGATTTGTCGCAAGCGAGCACAGTGCAGATACAGGCAGCCGACGTCTTGCCTGGGGAGGATGTCACTATCCACGCCACGGCCAACGTGGGCACAGACGACCTCGGTGCTGCAGCTGTCGAACTCCACTACGATCCCACCGTCCTCCAGCCCCTCACCTGCAAGGCTGATCCCGACGCCCTGTTCGATTTCAAATTATGCAACATTTCCTACGAGCAGGACGGCACACCACCGGATGCCATCCGTTTCAACATGTTGTCGAGTGCAGGCGTCAGTGGCGAGGTAAAACTGGCCGACATCACCTTCCACGCCATAGGCAATGCCGGTGATAAAAGCGTCCTAAGCGCAGACGTCAGTACCTTTGCCGATATCCATGGCAGCACATTGGCTGTGGATGTCATGCCGGGTTCCGTGAATGTGGTCGCCCGTAAGCTCTTCCTCCCCCTAATTAGTCCCTAGACCCACCATCTTCACCATACTTTCTCCTCCACCACCTCCTCTCGCTGTGCGTCCCCACGAAAGCAATCTCGTGGGGACGCCTGTATTGTGGCGAGCGACACCGCCACTGCCGTAGTTCTATCCTCGAAAAACGCGAAAATAATGTTCTGAATCAATTCAGGGCTTAGGGGCCAGGTTATAGCACAGCGCATCACGGATACACTGGACGCGGTGAGCGGGGGATGGGGGATGATGCGCTACCCCGATCCGTGAGCGGGGGTCTACATGTCTTCCGCTTTATAAGACCTTCCAGCTCTCGCAGACCTGGAAGATCTGGAAGCAGGCGCCACGGGCGGCTGCCCGCCGAAACTGATGAAAATCAGTAAAAACCGGTGACAGTCACTTTTACGGCCCCCGGTTTCCCGGTTTTCTGGTTTACCGGTCTCCAAACAAAGCCCCCCCCTTTTACCCTTTTTCCCTTTTATCCTATTTTCAGAACAGGGTTTACTTTATGAGCGCATATTTGCTCCCGCCTGGCACATGCGGTACGCTATGGCTATTCTTTGACTATCACTGCCTGTGCCATGAAACGTCCTTTCCTACTCCTTCTATTCTTACTCACTGTACTCCTCTTACCGGGCGCGGCTTCTGTCTCACCTTCCCTGGCTGCGCCACCCTCTCCTACGCCGTGGCAAAATAAAATCGGAGCGGCCGCAAACCCGGCCTTGCCCCATGCTTCTGATCACATCCTTGTCAAATTGAGGGCGGGAGTACGTCCCTTGCCTGGGTTTAGCCACATTTTTGGGGAGTGGTACCGGGTACCGGTCGAGACCACAACAACTCCACTCAAAGCGATGAAGATGTGGGCGGCACAAGAGGAAGTGCAGCTCGTGGAGCTGGATTATACCGTCCAGCTTGGGCCGCAGTCTCGCATGGCCCCTGCTGCTACCGGCACCCTTGCTACCAACTTCATCCCTAACGATCCCCTCTTCGATTTACAATGGAATTTTGGCCGTGTGCAGGCGCCGGCAGCCTGGGAAATCAATACCGGTAGCGGTGTAGTAGTGGCTGTTATCGATTCTGGCGTCAGCCGGGGCACGGATCTGGCCTGCCGCACCTTTGTCGATGACTATAATGCCCTCACCAAACTCAGTGGTGCCGGTGTGGCCGTCGATGATTTTGGTCATGGCACGCATGTGGCCGGCACCATTGCCCAATGCACAAACAATGATCTAGGCGTGGCCGGTATCGCCTACAATGTTCAGCTCATGCCCGTCAAAGTACTCGATAGCCGTGGTTACGGTTCATTTTCTGACATTGCTGATGGTTTTGACTGGGCGCGTACTCATGGCGCCGATGTAATCAATCTTTCTGTCGGAGGCCCTTGCTACAGCAGCGAATGGCCTCAGTGCTCCAATAGCATCCTCAACGAAGCAATTCAGGCGGCAGCAGACGCTGATATCGTCATTGTTGGCGCCGCTGGTAACTTCCGGCAGGCTACAGTAGCCCAACCGGCCAATCATCCCGCTGTGATTGCTGTTGCTGCCACCAATTATTTCGACGGACATGCCCCCTATTCCAATCGGGGCAGTGCTCTCAGTGTATCTGCGCCTGGTGGCGATCTGAACGAAGATACGGATGGCGATGGTGTCGGTGATCGAATTGCCATCTTACAGCAAACATTCGAACGGGGCGTTTGGGATTATTACTACATGGATGGCACCTCGATGGCGGCACCTCATGTTGCCGCTGCCGCGGCTTTGTTACGGAGCCAGGCACCCACTGCTGATCGCCTGCAAATCCAGCAAATTCTCGAATCCACCGCCCTCGATCTGGGTGATGAAGGCTTCGACAACACCTTTGGCTACGGCATGATCCAGATTGCCGACGCCCTTCAAGCGATTTCAGCCCAATTTCCTACTCCCACCGTCACTGTAACTGCAACTCCTTCTTCTTCACCCAGCCCCACGCTCACGCCAACAGCATCATCGACTCCTACTGTCACGCCTACGGTGCCGCTGGTACCGGCCATATGGTTACCTTTGCTATGGCAGAGGGTGCAACCTCCTCCCCCCCCAACCCCCACCATCACGCCCACAGCCGCCGCGACTGCCACTTCTACACCCACCCCTGCCGACACGCCTACCCCTACTGCTACACCCATTCCCGCGATTACGCCTACTCCCACTGCAACCCCGCTTCCATCTTGCCGCGAGTTGGTGCAAAATGGCTCCTTCGAGAGCACGG
>JAADFV010000250.1 GCA_013152695.1 Chloroflexota bacterium
AGGAGTCGGCCTGCGCCGACTCTCCATGTGGTGAAGATGGGACGGCGATGGCCGATTCCCGGCGCAAAGCGTCCCCAGAGCCCGAGCCTGCCCTCGGGCGTAGTGAAGGCCCTCGGCCAGCGTCAGCCCCAAAAACGGCAAGTTATTCCTGGACGCTTACTTAGCGCGGCGACGTCATGCGGGCAAAAGCCTCTTCACTTGACGGATGGCGCTTCATTTGCCAAATTCCGGGGACGCGCCCCCGCGCCAAAATCACTTGGGGATTCCGGTCAAATGTGCTATAATAACAAGGACATATCATACTCCTCCGTTCTTTTTCTATTGTGTGGGGGAAAACAGCAAGTCACATCTGGGCTGGTTGCGTGCCATGTCGGTGAAATAAGTTTGCATCTGATTATTGTTTGTTAAAAGGAGAATTAAAAATGTTAAGTGATGGAAAACTGCATCGCGCAGAAGATCGACTCGCGCCCAAGTACAAAGCTTATTCACTGCGAAACTTCAGGCAAATACCACAACTTCAAGACCTGCCGCCAGCACATCTGCGGGCGATTGAGGTGGTGGGGCAGGTGCTGCCCTTCCGCTCCAATAGTTACGTCGTCGATGAGTTAATCGACTGGGACCGGGTTCCGGACGATCCGATGTTCCGCCTGACTTTTCCCCAGCCGGGCATGTTGCTGCCCCGACATTACCGACGTATCGATGATATGCTCGCCAACGGCGCTGGACGAAAGGAGATAAAGCAGGCGGCCAATGACATTCGCCTGCAACTCAATCCGCATCCGGACGGCCAATTGGAACACAACGTTCCTGTGGTCAATGGCCAGAAATTGATGGGCATCCAACATAAATACCGGGAGACCGTTCTGTTCTTCCCCAGCCAGGGGCAGACTTGCCACGCCTATTGCTCATTTTGTTTTCGCTGGCCGCAATTCGTGGGTATGCCCGACCTGAAGTTCGCCACGCAGGAGGCCGATCAGTTGGTGGACTATCTGCGCCAGCATCCCAAAGTGACCAATGTGCTGTTCACCGGCGGCGATCCCATGGTGATGCGGGCGCAGAACCTGTCCGCCTACATCGAGCCCTTACTGGCCGCCAAGTTGCCACATTTGCGCAGTATCCGCATCGGCACCAAATCTCTCAGCTACTGGCCCTACCGTTATCTGACAGACCCCGATGCCGACCAGGTCTTAGCCCTGTTCGAGCGCGTTCAACGGGCGGGAATACATCTGGCCGTGATGGCGCATTTCAACCACCCTCGAGAATTGAGCACGGAGGCCGTGCGGCAGGCTATCCGCCGAATCCGCAACACCGGTGCTCAGATTCGCACCCAATCCCCGTTGCTGCGACATATCAATGACGATGCCGATATCTGGGCAAGCATGTGGAGCCAACAAGTAAATATGGGCCTTGTGCCCTACTACATGTTTGTGGTGCGCGATACCGGCGCCCAACATTACTTTGGCGTGCCCCTGGTGAGAGCGTGGCGGATATTCAGGGATGCTTACAGCCAGGTCAGTGGTCTGGCCCGCACGGTGCGTGGTCCGATCATGTCGGCGCATCCTGGCAAGGTGCAGGTGGTCGGTGTGGCGCAGGCGGCGGGCCAGAAAGTACTGGTTTTGCGCATGATGCAGGGCCGTCATGCTGAGTGGGTGCAACGCCCGTTCTTTGCGGCTTATGATGCCAAGACGATGTGGCTGGATGGCCTCAAGCCGGCATTTCACCGCAGACGTTTCTTCTTCGAACAAACGCCCGTCCCGGCCTTGCGTTACGCGGGTCGCAGCCTGGCGCTGGCGCCTTCGCACATCCGTGCTGATTTTGGCGCACCCTTCGGTTGATTTGCAGGGCGCAACGACTGGTCACTCGTTTTCACATCTCCATAAAGGAAATCAGCCAAGAAAACTGTGGTCTCTTTACCCTCTGTGGTTCAAGTTGATTCTCGTCAAACTCCGGTAATCAACTGATACCGAACTGCTCCCGGCCACGTCGTGTAATGGCGTCGATGAGTACGGCAAAAAGGAGGACCAGGCCCGTAATGATAAACTTGGCGCCAGCACTTAAGCCCAGCAACCCCATACCATTCTCGATACTGGCGATGACCAAAGCGCCGAGAAGGGCGCTCATCACCCGCCCGTAGCCACCGAACAGGCTGGTGCCGCCGATGACCGGGGCTGCGATAGACATCAGTAGCAGATTACCGCCTCCCGCAGCCGTATCCACCGAGCGCAGGCGGGAGGCCAAGACAATACCGCCCATACCCGCCATCAGGCTGGAGATCATAAAGACAAGGATCTTGATACGATCTACCTGGATACCGGCACGACGCGCCGATTCCTCGTTGCCGCCGATAGCGTAGACATAACGGCCAAAACGAGTTCGGTTGGCTATGTAGGAGAAGGCCACCAACAGGATCAGGAGCAATACGCCCACAAAGGGTACACCCCGGTCCTGATTCGCGACATACACCACTGCCAGGATGAGGGCCACGGCGACGACAATCTGCAGAACGACGATGAGAAAGGGCTCGGAAGTGACACTGCGATGCTGGCGCATCCGCCAGCGTCTAAGGTGATTGATAGCAAAGAAAAGGATGGTGGCAATACCGACAAGCCAGCCCACAGTCGGAGATAAGAAGTAATTGGCAATACCGATAACCACGGGGTGCTGAATGATTACCGTGCCTCCCGTGCCGATCAATATCAGCACAACCCCATTCCACACCAGGAGTCCTGCCAGGGTGACGATAAAGGAGGGAAGTCTCGCCTTTGTGATGAAAGCACCCTGGATGATGCCGATAGCAGCGGCAAAGAGCAGTGCGGCAATGATTGCCAGTGTCCAGGGCCAACCAGTGGGAGGACGTAGTCGCATCGCTAAAAATACGGCTGATACGGCGCTCACATAGCCCACAGATAAATCGATTTCGCCAAGCAGGAGAACGAAAACCACGCCCATGGCGATGGTTGTAATCCCTGCCATCTGCACAATGAGATTGACGAAGTTGCGTGGGGTCAGGTAATGCTGGTTTTGAGATTGAAAGATAATGGCAATGACGATAATGCCCAGAATAATAGGGAGAGAGCCCATATCGCCACTACGCATTCGTCGGACATAGTTTTTGGCATAGGTGCCCAACGAGGGCGCAGTCGTCCCTTCGAGCAGCCCGTTTTGGGGGACTGAAGTCGTTTTGTTCACTTCGCTCATGAGTTTACCATTCCTGGAACTTTGCTGTGTTTGCCTGCGGTGATGGCATATACCACTTCTTGCTCGGTAGTTTCCGCGGCTTCGAAAACAGTGACGCACTGCCCAAGACGCAGCACTGTAATCCGGTCCGCGACCTCGAAGACATCATGAAGGTTATGAGAAATGATGACAACGGCCAAACCTTTGTCTCGAAGTGTCTTCACCAGTTGGAGTACCTGGCTCGTCTGGGCAACGCCGAGGGCGGCGGTGGGCTCATCCAGAATAACGACTTTCGAATTCCACATAACCGCCTTGGCAACAGCAATGGCCTGTCGCTGGCCACCTGAAAGCGAAGCTACCGGCTGTCGTACAGAGCGCAAAGTCGAAACCGATAAAGAGTCCAAGGTGCGGATAGCGGCTTCTTCCATGTTCTCTTCATCAAGGCTCCACAAGCCACGAACCACTTCACGCCCGAGGAACATATTGGCAACGACGTCCAGATTATCTGCCAACGCCAGATCCTGATAAACAACTTCGATACCAAGAGCCGCGGCTTCACGAGGTCCATGGATATTGGTTTCCTTCCCTTCGAAGAAGATAGTCCCTTCGTCGAAAGGATGGATGCCCACGATACTCTTGATTAGAGTCGATTTACCGGCACCATTGTCCCCGACCAGCGCCATTACCTCTCCCGACGCCACTTCGAAATCTACTTTTTGTAGGGCCTGAACTGCCCCGAAGCTTTTCGATACACCTTTGAGTTCAAGTATGGGTGCCAAAGGGCTACCTCCTTGCGAAGAGAAAGGATGTGAAGTGGGGGCGCCTGAACGGCACCCCCACAAGAAAGACTCGGGTCTAGCGATTTGCGGGGCAGTACTGCTCGAATTCGCCCACGCAGATTTCGTCCCAGGTGCGGAAACCATCGGCAATCACCGTCTCGGCGATGTTGTCTTTGGTCACAGCGAGGGGGGTCAGTTTCATGAAGGGGAGGTCGCTCTGGCCATTGTTGATGGTGTCATTGGTGAGAGTGGCAACGTCCTCACCCTTGAGTAGGGCAATCGCGGCTTCGGCGGCGGCCTCTGCTTCCAGTTTGATGGGCTTGTATACCGTCATGGACTGCCAGCCCGAGAGGATGTTCTGGATACCACCGACCGTGGCGTCCTGGCCGCTGAGCGGCATGGGGTCCATGCCCTGGCTCTTAAGCGCG
>JAADFV010000251.1 GCA_013152695.1 Chloroflexota bacterium
GTGAGACTGCGCGCGGGACCGTTGACCCTTGAATATGAAAATGGCGATCTGCGATATATCCGCTTGGGTGAGCAAGAAATCATTCGGAGAATTTACGTCGCGATTCGGGATCCCAATTGGGGAACGGCGCTGCCGCAACAAAGCCATGTCAAAATAGAAGCAGATAACAACAGTTTTCACATCACCTACGATGTCGATAACAAGTTGGGTGACATCGATTTCTTTTGGCGGGGAGAAATCACGGGTAATGAGGACGGCACAATCCGCTTTTCAATGGATGGCGTGGCGCGTAGCACCTTTCGCCGCAATCGTATCGGATTTTGTGTGCTGCATCCCATGGAATTAGCCGGTACTGCCTGTCGCGTAGAACACGTCGACGGAAGTCATGATGATGCGTTCTTCCCCACGAACATCGCCCCGCAAAGGATTGATGCCGGGAAAGTCAAACCGGTCAGCCCCTTCGAGGAAATGGCGGCGATATCTTACCCCTGTGGCGATGGCATCGAGGCCGAGATTCGCTTTGAGGGCGATATTTTCGAGATGGAAGATCAGCGCAACTGGACTGACGCCTCCTACAAAACTTATTGCACACCGCTACGCCTGCCCTTTCCCGTCGAGGTGAAAGAAGGAACACGCATCAAGCAGGCGGTGATGATAACGATGAAAGGGCCTATCCCCTCTCGGTTAGGGACAGTTCGGCGCCAAGGGTTGACACTGACGGTTGAGAAAGACAATGCAAAACCATTGCCAGCTCTGGGCCTGGGGTGTGCCAGCCATGGCAAGGCATTAAGCGCGCGCCAGATCAGGCTGCTCAAGGCTTTACATTTGTCACACTTGCGGGTGGGCTTGCGGCCTTCACAAACAGGATGGAAGGCCAAGTTGCGCCGGGCGCACAACGAGGCTCGAGCCATTGCTGCCGAATTGGAAATCGCAGTATTTCTCAGTGATAAAGCAGAGGAGGAATTGGCGAGCATAGCCACATGGCTACACGAAAACCGTCCTTCCATCAAGCATTTTTTAATTTTCCACGAACGCGAGCCAGTGACTTCGGCGCCATGGCTTCGCCTGGCCCGCCAATATCTGGCTGATTATGAGCCAACAATCCCCATCGGTTCTGGTACCAATGCTTTTTTCACGGAACTGAATCGCCAACGCCCACCCCTCGCCGATCTCGATCTTGTGTGCTACTCCCTCAATCCACAGGTCCATGCCGTCGATAATCTCTCGTTGGTAGAAACTCTACCCGCTCAGGCCGCTACTGTGGCCAGTGCCCGCACTTTTATCGGTGACACGCCTCTGGCCGTGACACCGGTGACACTGAAGATGCGTTTCAATCCCAACGCCACGTCAGCGGAACCGGCGACGGAAATGGGCCAATTACCACCCCAAGTCGATGTCCGGCAGATGTCGCTATTCGGGGCCGGGTGGACGCTGGGAAGTTTGAAGTATTTGATGGGAAGTGAAGTGCAAAGCTTGACCTACTACGAAACCAGCGGCTGGCGCGGGGTCATGGAAACAGAGTCAGGATCTCCCTTGCCCCACAAGTTTCCTTCCTTACCGGATACGGTCTTCCCCATGTACCATGTCTTTGCCGACATCGGCGAATTTGCAGAAGGGGAGTTGCTCTCGCTCCAAAGCAGCAATCACCTGCTGGTGGAGGGTCTGGCTCTAAGCAAAGGGGGGCGCCTCCGTGTCCTTGTCGCCAATCTTAGCCCTGAAAGTCAGCATATCGAAATCAAGGGTCTACCTTCACTTGTCCATGTACGCTTTCTGGATGAGAGCAATGTCCTGCGGGCAATGGAGTCAGCGGAAGCATTTCGGGCAGAGGTGGGGACCGTGCATGCTGTCAACAAGGATCGTCTTGAGCTCAGCTTACGCCCTTACGCCCTGGTTCGCATTGACGGTTAAGGAGACACGTTTATGCCTACAATCGTGACCTCGAGCCCTGCCAAAATCATTCTCTGTGGAGACCATGGCGTCAACCGCCAGCAACCAGCACTGAGCACAGCCGTCAGCATGCGTACCATGTGCCGCGTCAGCACGCGTAGCGATAGTGATTTCTCGTTTCGTAGCGGCGACCGTTTTGAAACATGTTCGCGCCAGCATCTTTCCACCTTCAAAACCCACGTCGATACGCTCCGGCAGGAGAACCGCTTGGACGCGATTAGAGAAGTAGCACGAGATTTTTTTGCCCCCACCCGTTATGTTCTTTCTTTCATCGCTGAGCAAACCAATCTTCCTGGTCTGGATATCGAATGGCATTCGAGCATTCCCATCAGTTCGGGGTTGGGCTCGGGTGCGGCCGCTTCCACCACCATGGCTCTCGCCGCCTTCTTCCTAACCGGCTACAAACCCCAAGCAGAGGAAATCATCAAGGTCTCGTGGCAAGGAGATGTCATTGCCCATGGCGGCATCGCCTCGGCCCTGGATAGCAGCACCGTTGTCTACGGTGGCCTCATTCGCTTCAGCGTGCAGAACGGCGCCGAACCTTTGCTGAACGGCAAGGCTCTCCCGCTGGTGGTGGGGCAATCCTTTGTGACCGACCGTAGCACAGCCAAAATCAACACCATCGTACGTAAATTCCTGGCAGCAGAACCGGCCCGTATGCACCACTTCTACGACATGGGCTGGATTGTGGAGCAAATGCAGGCAGCGATGATCAATCATGACCTTCACACCCTCGGCCATCTCTTCAATTTACATGAGCTCATCCAGGAGAAAATCGGCTCTGCTGCTCCCGAAAACATCCAGCAGATCGAAGCCGCGCTCGGCGCTGGCGCGCTCGGGGCAAAAATATCGGGCGCAGGTGGTGGAGGCATCATTATCGCCCTCACCGAACCGGCAAAGCAGGCCGCAGTGATTTCCGCCATCGAAGCACAAGGGGGCCGTGCTTTTGCTGTGGAAACAGGCGCGGCCGGTACTCGCATCGAAGCGAATGGATGGCCGGATTAGGGCAAGACTGACTCTTTGCCCTTCGATATCCCCAATCCTCCGTTCTGTCCTTCCTCCAAACCTACTCTCACTCACAAATTTCCATACCCTTTTACCATGCAAAACCAAATTACAATCCCCAAAGGCCGCATAGTCGACCTCAGCCATGTTCTTTATCCCTTCGAAGAGCAGTACACGCTCGAAGTTGTACCGCGAGATCGGCGCGATGGGCCGGAAGGCGATATCATGTCGCTCGTCTACATGTGGTCCCACGTGGGCACCCATGTGGAAGCCCCCTTGCACTACTTGCGTGATGGCGGCGATGCTGCCAGTATCCCTATCGAAAAACTCATGGGAACAGCCATTGTTCTTGACTTTCGCCACAAAAAAACCGACGAAGCCATCACTCTCGCGGAGATTCAGGCCGCGGGTGATATCCAGATTGGCGATCGGGTGCTGACGATGACCGGCCGCGATACTCTCTACCGCACTCCTGCTTCCCACGACCGTCCTTTTATCACCGAGGAAGCGGTACGCTGGCTGGTGGAGGACCGCAAGATCAATTGCCTGGGTACTGATAGCTCCGGCTTCGAAGTGCGGGGGGTCGAGCACCATCCCGATCACCATATCCTCATGAACGCCGGCGTTCCCATTCTCGAATGTTTGAAAAACCTCACCGCTCTCACACAACAACGCGTTTTTCTGATCGCCTTGCCCTGGCCAGTGGTGGGACTGGATGCTTCACCTGTGCGTGCAATTGCGATTGAGCCGGAGGCATGAAGTGAGCCAGAGACCTTGCCTTCGCTTGGGTGCAGCTCTTTTTAACGGCGATCATGGCCATCTTGCCGATGAAGTCGGCCGCTTGCATGCCGCCGGTCTTGATTTCATTCACCTGGATGTCTTCGACGGCCATTTTGTCCCCGACCTGGGCTTCTCACCTCGAACCATTGCCCAACTCCGCCCTTTGAGCACTCTGCCTTTCGAAGTGCACTTAGGCGTGATGAACGTGCGGCAGATGGCGATACAGTTGGCTGATGCTGGCGTCGATCTGATCATCTTTCACGTCGAAAGCACGACCATGCTCTTCGAAGACATCTATTTTATACGCGAATTGGGTGTCAGGGTGGGACTGGCACTCACGTTGGGAACTTCGACCAATGTTTTGGAACCGGTGATCAACCAGGTTGATACTGTTCTCTTGCTCTCACGAGTCACCGGCGAAGGCAGTCGCGGCGCAGTGTTCAATCCACTTGTTTTGCCTCGCTTACAAGATGTGTGCGCTCTCGCAAAAAAGGCAGGAGTCGAGCTCGACTTGCAGGTGGCGGGTAGCATCAAGCGACAGCATATTCCGCAGTTGCTTGCTGCTGGCACGACAGCCATCGCCTTTGGCGGCGCTCTTTATAGCGTGCCCGATATGACATCCGAAGTTACAGAAATACGAAAGTTAGTCC
>JAADFV010000252.1 GCA_013152695.1 Chloroflexota bacterium
GGCGGAAGAGGCTGTTCTTGGTGAATGGTTTGCCGCCGCGCTCGTGTTCCTTCTTCGTGACCCAACGCTTGGTTCGCCATCTGTGGCTCCCCACCTGCAACCCTCTTCATAACCACTCTCCACCGCCAGGATATCACCTAACCCGTTGATACACAACATCTTTTCAAAGAGCGGCACGTCCCCGAGGGAGCGGAAACGGTGTTGATGCGGATTTCCAATTACTCGGTTAATACTACTCTGGTCCAGCAATGTCAGGCTCGAGGCCTGACCATAATAGATGTTGCTCGAGCGCCTTCGCTCTAATGCTTGCTGCCCTATCCTCTGGCAGTGCTATCTGCCGACAGTCGAGAGATCCATAGCTTGTAGCGACAAGTTTCCCTGAGATTCTAATCACGCTACTTCTTGGGTCGATCGCTATCAAACCTAGGTCGAAAAGGGTATGCAGATCTGCCCGTAAAATAATACCGTTGCCGGGGTGGTTTGTCTCCGGGCCTCGGAAGGGTAATATGTGAGCCGCCTCAAGCGCATCCGGAACGTCGCAATCAGAGATAGGGCATTTGCCTTTGAAAATCTCGAGGAGTTTGGTTCGAAAAGCAGGTTGGCCGCGCCGCAATACAATTGAAGCTATTATCCTCTCACGGGCATCCTCTAAGTCTCCCGGCTCGAATGAGCCATTCAGGACTTTCAGCCTTTCCTGCTCGTTTCTGAGAACTTCGAGGCGTCCGGCTGGACCTCTACCATGGGATAGTCCATTGCGCGAAAACCCCTCCAGGAAGAACCAGCCGCTTTCCCAACCGGCCACGAGAGCTACGCCCAGGATTTTGTAACGTATGTTCGGTTTGCTGCTGACTTGTCGCATTACCCCCACAGGAACGCTATCACGCCAGCAGGCAATCAGCCCCCTGTTCGTGAACGCGAGATCCCGCGCATCTGGGTTTTCATTTTCTTGGAAATACGCATAAAGCCACGTTCCGTCCTCTCTCACAATAGGTTCGCGATCAGGGTAAGGTCCTCTCAAAGATTGTCGAACGCTTAGTGCGTATCTAGACCACTTCGGTTTGTAAATCCCTTTAGCCTTGCTAGCTAAATGAGTAGCCTCATCTATACCCTCCATGTTTATGGGTTGAGGCCAAGAATGCTCTTCCCCAGTGCGCTCTGCAAACCAGCGCAGTGCAACTTGGTGTCGCTTAGGTAGCAGTGCTATGAGCTTGTCAAACTGCTCCACATTACTCTCCACTCTTTTCACTAACAACCTCGATTGATGGAAGGTCTTGAACACGGGCCAAAACTGTTCGCAGTGTTACGTATACGGTTCCATCGGAACGCCGCGAGAGCCCGGTTATTCTTACTTCATCTCCCCTCTTGAGGGAGTTTCCATCAAGCTGGATTGCGGTATTCAATGAGGAAATCTCCACAACCTTTTGCCTTTCGGTTCCACCCTGGACCTCGATCGCGAGGAACACAGTGTTCTCATGATAAAGAGATTTAGGAGCTTCACAAATTATGCCTCTAATGGCGGCTGATCCCAAGTCCAACCAGCTCGGCTCAACGGCATCCCAGAAGCAAGGACAAATGGACTGGAAGGGACACCACTGACAAGCTTCAGGAGAGGGGTTGGCAAATTGAGAGATATCAGCATGCCGGGAAACGAGAGCGTTGTAATCGTTCAGTAGCCTGACGGCATCGCGGGCCTCTTTTTCGCACGCTCGCGGGTCGATATCAATCTCCACCGGCAAACCAACCATAGGTGCCAGAATGGCCCTGCGCGGCCACCATCCCAAGGATTCGTTAACAAGAAATGCGTATAATTTGAGTTGGCGCACGTAGGAGCGTTTTATCTGTTCGTGAGCACTGCTGTCGTAGATGTTTCCACTCTTGAAATCAATAATCTCATAATGCCGCACGACATCAGGACGGCCAACTATTCGCCCCCCTGCTCCTGAGAATTTATGCTCGCGGTGGTTTGCCAATGTCGTTGGTTCAGGCATAGGGCGTCTTTCTGGTGAGTCTTGTCGCGCTTCAACCAACTCCTGAGCCCTGATTCGAGCCATCGCAGCAACCAAGTGATAACTGGGCCAGGTTTCCGGCTCGCCAAACCGCTTATCCAAGGGATGGTTCTTGGCTCGTTGATGCTCTCGGTTAATTGCCGCGTCCCAAGCAGCAGAAAGAACCGTCTCGAGGTCGTCGCCACTGTACCCTCCTGCAGTAGCAAGTACTTCATGGTATGCCGTCCCAAGCCAAGCTTTGGGATTCCCGAGCACAAATCGGTTTGCCCCCTTGACTCGTGAGAGTCCAGCTTGCAACTTGCAAGCATACAGCGTCTCCACGAGGGTCGGACTAACCGCTTCGATAGACTCGACACATAGTTCCTGCCTGGTTTTTCCGGCACGCAACACGGTTTAGAATGGCCTCCGTAGCAATTCGAAGACTGACCTGAACCTAACTCGATTTCCCGCGGCAACTGCCTGCGCGTAGGCATTAGCGAGTTGCGGCCCAAAACGGTTTGGATCACAGTCCCACAGAGGATGCGTGATGATCTCTACCACATTGCCTCGCTGGCCGGCTTGCAACCCGCCGAAGGTTACCAACTGCCAGCCAGGCATTGCTGAGAAGTACGGAGCTGCAGCAGCTACATCCAGTCCCTGCCAATAAGACACCGAAAAATCGATCGGAGCTGCTGGATCCAAGGCAAGCCGGGCCAAGTCTAGCCCCAAGCGCCAATCAAGAATACTATGGTAAGGCAAGTTGCTGAAGTCACGCAGGCAATCTGGGCAAGAAGTAGTGCAGGCGTTTGGACCTGGTCCTGCATGCTGCGGGCTTACCAAAAAACCATAAAATGTGGGGTCGGGCTGCCCGAGGACATACCTGAGAAGCGCTTCCGCCTCGGTAGGCTGCCCCAAGAGCGAGGCGTATCCCGCTCCATTCTCTAGACTATCCGAGATGAAGATTTGTCCGATGATGTCGCCATTAGCGTCCCGAGTCACCCGAAGTCCGACCTTGATTTCGCGCTCGTGCACATCAAGCCGGTCTGCTGCTGCGCGCCGGAGTAAGAAACCGAAGGAGTATAAAGCCGCTCGCACGCCAAGTCCCTCATCTCCGGCTGGTGATTTTCGGATTCCAACGGGCCAGTTTTGAATCCCCAACACCATCACGTCGGTGGCTTTCACAGATCCTAAAGCGCGGCGGTCAATACCTGCCCCGGCATCGAACGTAGCATTGTTGATTCCTACATTCAGAAGGGCGAACCGCGTAACCCAAGTTTCACTTCGGGCCAACTTCTCGAAGTCATACAGGCGGCCGTCGTTGTCATTAATAACATAAACTGTTTCCTGGTCAGCCCATACCTCAAAGTTCGCTCTCCGAGCCATGGCAAGTGGTACGACGCCCATCTTGGGGCGCGAGGCGCGTGGCGTCCACTCAAACACACCGTCAAAGTCCCGGCTGCGCCCATACCACGTCCGGAAACCCGCTGGTTGCGACAGATTGGTGACTTGATAACCTGGGTCCTGCTGGGATGTAGCCCCGCAAACCGGACAGCTCGCCGACGGAGGTTGAGAGCCATCAACAGCCTGGCACGCCGAGCATAATCCAACAGCGATCGGCGGGCCAAGAGGGTCTGGAGCCTCAACCACATTGTTCCTCTGGGGTCGATAATCAACAACTCCCACTGCCGTGTGAATCAGACCATCCTTTACCGTCTCAGAGCCGGGGGCGAACTGGCTAATGGCGATGTCCAGCTCCCGGTCCACAACTTCATCCGGAGGCCACGGATATGCACGGTGGGGGCGTTCATGAAACAAATAGCGTATTCGGGTTGGAAAACCGAACATCGGCAAGATGCCCGCGTTAGCCAAACGCTCGCTCAATGCATCCTGTGGATATCTGGGGTCGGTAGAAACTGCTGTGACCTCTGGCACAAGCTGAGTTTGGCAGTATTGGATCAGTTCATGCCGCTGCGCCTGAAGGTTAGGATCACTGAACACAAGGAGTACGTCACAGATGTGCGAGATCTCTGCAGCGTGTTGTTGAATCCAGTCAGAAACCAACTGCGCTGTAGTCGCCCCTGGCGGGCTACCTGGCGGAGGCTGGATTGGCGGGCGGTTCCAATCCTCGGCCCGCCCGAACTCTCCGTGAACACTCTCGCTACTCCCGTTAGGGAAAAGGTTGAGGTCAGCAAATGCTTGGCGGAGAATCTCTTTGGCGAGAATCCTCTTAATGATACTCTCCCGTCTCATGTCGACGTATGGTTGAGGGGGAGGATCGGAGGTAATCCTTCTGGGCCGCTGAAAGTAGTAGTCGTCGTGGCTCCTCCCCCGGCACAAGGTAAGCGCCACGGACATTCCCGAACCGCGACGACCCGCACGGCCTACCCGCTGCTGGTAGTTAAAACGCATGGGGGGCATGTTGGCCATCATTACCGCTGCAAGAGAACCGATATCAACACCCGCTTCCATAGTCGTTGTAACGCTAAGCAGGTCGACGGGATCCACGAGTGGGTTCTCCTGCGGCGCAGGCAGGCAGATGTCCTGGAATAGTCTTTGCCGCTTGCGTGCGTCAGACTTATTCGTTTGGCCTGTGAGCTCCTCGCAGTTCAAGCGAAACAGCGAACCTGCACGTGTAGCGAGATAAGAATAATAGTCGGGAGAACTATGAGCTGCAGATGTTGATTGAGCCGGTCCCAGTGGAGACATACAATCGGCGCATAGACCGCCTGAAGGGTTCAGATGAATTTTGCGACATTGCGTGCATTCGAAGTACATTGCGGGAGGTGCCATCAGGCACAACGAAGGGACGTTAAGGTAAAAGTGCGCTGTATTAAGGCAACCGGCAGATTCAAGATAATTGATGACTTCATTAGTATATGTGTTGACATTGATGCCGTGACGCTGTGCGATAGCAGTAAGATACGCGGCAACGTAGCCTGGGGGAGCGTTCAACGAAGAACAGGCATGGGTTGACATGCGTTTTCGCGACCCCAACAGGGAAATCGTTCCATCAGCCCCTTCCTGAACTATTTGTGATGGGGCAGGATATGTGATGCGATCAGTAGTAGGCAAAGCGAGTAGCAGAGATTCGAGACTTCGCCGCCCTGAGGCGAAAACAATATCCATCAGCTCAGCCAGCGAGCACTCTTGAATACGCCTTAGATGCTCTTGTTGTTGCTGGGTGAGTTGTCCTGAATGTTTTGGCGTGGGTGCAGATCCTGCTGGCCAATTATATAGATCCCGCCAGATCCCAGAGTGATTTTGAGGATCTGTCCAGAGAACATCCTGTGTATATCCGGCTGGATTCATGCCCCGAGCCAGCAGTTCTGCCGAAACATCAGCAGCGATCTGGGTAAGTGGGAATGGGCCAGCCGTTACGCGCTGCAAGATTCGTTGAGCTGCTTGCTGATTAGTAAGACCAGGGTACGAGGCGCATGGTGCCATAGCAGTGGAGGGATTTGCCGCCATCGCCAATACTGTAGCGTCCTCGGGATGAGCAGTTGCGAATGCTGTAGCAGCACTCTGCTGATCCTGAGATAACCGTTGCCCCTGGCACTGAGCCGCAAATGCTTGCGGGCCTAATCGTTGTTTATTGAGTGCCTCCATCAGAGCTTGGCGGAGGGTGTCGCGGTAGTGCGAAAACCGCATTCCGGCAGATAGTTTGGCGGCATCCTGCCGGCTATCAGAGAACACAACGAGTTTGCGACTAGCGGAAAGGGGAGGCTGCGCTAAGTCGCGCAATAGGGCATCCGATAGGACCTGAGCGATTTTCTGAAAGCCGGTTCGCTGTGTCCGAATAGGAGATCTGATGACATCTCGCCTTCGCCAATCGGCGTCACATCTAGGGCAGATGGCGGGATAAGCTTCGCGGCCCACAGGTGGCTCGGGAGGATTTGGGCCATGGATTGACGGGACATAATAAAGGTACCCCGAAACGCCGCTCCCTTGCCTGCCTAGCCCAACCCTGCCGTCGACAGGATCTAGGCTAGCTTGGCGCCAGCTACGGCTCACTCCATCTTGTGTCCACTGTGGGGTTGCTGGAGCGTGCTGGGCGATGGCCGGCCAGAATACTGCATAGCAATCATAGTCTCGATCAAAAGAGGCAAGATCTGGTGCCGCTTCCAGATTAGGATGATCGGGACTCAGATACCACTCATTAGGATTCTCAGTTTCGCGCCGGTAGCCACCGAAAAACACTTCGCCACATGATTCACAGTAGAGCAGCTCCAAAACACGCGCTCCGCACTGGCACGTAAGCGCGGGCACGTAGTGAAGGGCGCCAGCAGGACAAGGACTGGAGCGCGATGGAGCTGCAGTGCAATGCGAATCAGTACAGACCCACAGTCCCTGGAGGTTGCGGAACATGATATGCACGCGCAAGGGCAGGAGCGCCTGACCAGCGCTATTCCGCGCATACGCCAGCGCAGTGAGTAGTCCATCTACAGCTTCGTCCGCCTGTTGAGCAGACAAATTGGGAAACAGAGCCGAGGCGAGCTCTGAAGGAGGGAGGGGCACAATCTGGTCATTATCCGTGCAAGCTAGTCGCAGCGCATCCGCAGCTTCCACGTGCTGGAGTACTGCATAGAGAGTTTCTTCTGCTGGCGTCTCGGGAGAAACTAGTGGGGCATTAACAGCCGAGTGTAAAGTGTCTGCCGCATGCGCCAGGGCGGACGCTCCTCCAGTGCGGATGTCCTGAGCAAACTGTACAAACGCGCTAGCGTGACTCGCGAGAGAACTCGAAGCACTCGGATTTGGCTGAACGACGTACGCCGACCCCCCAATGACGCGGAACCGGGTGCGATTTCGCCCGAAAAACTGTTCCAAATACTCGAGTCCGGCTGTACCGCTTTCAAGAGATGCGCTCGAGGAGATGATCCTGAGTTGATCGGAATTGGGACTCAGCCCTAAACGGTCAAGCAGCACGCGTAGCAGGTAAGCTACTTCCGTACCTGGCGTACCCCGATACGTATGCAACTCATCAACGACTAGATAGAAAATATTATCTGACGAACTTTCGATCCACTCTTTAGTTTTATCAAAAATCGGTGCCTCGATCGAGCGCATCAACATGATGTTTAGCATCGAGTAGTTCGTAATGAGAATGTCAGGAGGAGTCTCCTGCATATCCCATCGAGACCACATCTCTGCGCCATCCACGCTCTGGAAAAATCGTTCTGCTGGGGTTCCTGCCACAGCCTGAGCGTCCTGCTGGATGCTCCTTAGTTCATCTCGAAGCCGGCCGATGTTCGCCGGGGTTCGAGCTCCGGATACGGGGGTTCTGCCTGTGTACCTGCCAAAGTAGATCAAATTCCCATCCCGATGCTCTTGCAACCACTGGCGAGCACCAGGGCTGTCCAACGCCTCGCGCAGCCGGGCTAGTTGATCTTCCACAAGCGCATTCAAAGGATAGAGAATAAGTGCCCGAATAGCGGCTTGGCGCGTTTCATGTGCGCGCTGCGATACCCGGGGTGCCCACCGGCGTCTTGTACGGCGCATAGTTGAGTGATTCCACCAATCCCATTGTGCCGGGCGCTGGCCAGGTGCTGGCCAGGTGGCGGACTCGCGGACAATGGAGGCAACGATAGGCAGGAGGAAACATTCTGTCTTTCCGGACCCAGTCCCAGTCGTTACCACAGTGTCCATCCCGTTAACCACGACTTCTTCGAACACGTCGCGCTGGTGCTGGTAGAGCGTGTAGTCCAGCGGGAACAGACCTTGTGACACGAACTCGGCTACATCAGTGATTTCGGTGTTCGACCAGTCATTCCCGAAAAGCGATTGAACGGCCTGGGCAAATGACTGTCCTGACGACCGGTAGGCGGGAACGGGTTCGATGAGTGGATGGCGGTAGATCCGGCCATCCTGGTCGAGGAGTGCCCGCCGCTCCGCAGCAAGGTCGGGATAGCGAAGGTCGAATGGACTATCAAGATACCGCAAGTACATGTCCTTTAGGTTTTCAAACAGGCGGAGTGGGCTACTCATGAATTTGAACCTCCTGGCAAAGCAGCTGTGCGGCAAGGCGGGCGACGTCTCTCGGAATGCCCGCGTATTCGATCCGACCGGATGATCGATCATAACGGGGTAGCAGGCCAGAACACAGGACAAGAGCTCTCTCGATCAAAAAAGGAGGCCGGCAGATAGCGGGAACAGAAAGTACTGCTCGCTGGATGTCATAGTTCAAAATGCGCCGCTTTCTCCGGTACCGCAGCAAAGCATATTTCCCGACTTGAACATGAACGCGAAACGACCTGCCCTTCCGCCACAAAAAATGAAACCGCTGGTATCTCATTCTGAAGCGAAATAGACCTGTCTGTGTCCTTTCCACTTCCTTTCGTTCTGCCTGGTGCCAGCGAAGAGAACCAACCGAGAATTTCTCAATCAGCCAACCAGGCCCTTCAGGTGGCTCTTGGCGAACTCTGCTTCTCGGGTCATCAACTGGGGGGATTGCGGAGAGCAACGCTCTAGGTGCGTTTTCTTGCACGAGAAACCCTGCGGGCCTTGCTGTGGCCTGCAATTCTTCGAAGCTATCAGAAAACAAGCAGATGCGGTCAGGCATGCCTGGCACTTCAAGCACTTCACATGAAACGGAATCGTCAAGTGCCCTCAGTTTGTTATAAAGTTCCGGATATCGAGCACCACATACCACCCCCATCCAGCGTTCACCCTTTTGGATCGTCGATAAAACGGGAGGGACGACTCGCCAGTCTTTGTCTGTAGTGGTTGAGAAAAACTCAACATGTCCGAGTCTTTGCAGATCAAGGCGAACCGCCTGATACAGCGGCAGATCACTTGCCGCTGTATCATCAGTGTCCCCGCCGCTCTCACTGGCATCGCCAGATTCGACGTGAAGCTCTTCCACGGCCGCCCGAAACTGCTGCCACGACCCTTCTCTGCGCGCAGACATCCAAATCAACAGGTTATTCAGGCTCACCTTCGCTCCCTCCAAATACTGCGCGCTAATCGTTTGTAGCAGAACCAGAGGTTCCTGACCTTTTCATTGTATGGCACCAGCCAGAGTCCTTTCCTGGAGGCGTCTAATATCATGCGGCACCAGGCATCAATACAATCATCATTCTTGTGCTTCCCTGTTTTCCGCTTGCAGCCCCGAGCTTTCGGTGGTGTCGCATTCCCTAGGAAGATGATTCGGGCTGTCTTCTTGTCGCAGCGTAACGGTTGGCGAGGTAATGCCCAGACTGGGGAGAAGGATGGAGATGCAACGCACGATGATCCGACAACTCCTGAAACCCGTGTGGCAATACAGCACTCTCCAGGAGATGCGCCAAGTATCAGGGGATTGCTTGGGGGCACGAGAAGAGAGGGGGCCCAATCTTGCGCGTCTGTTACAGTCTCTCGTACCAGCGGACCACAGATTGAGAGCCTGCGATCCGAGCCACAGGCGATCGGAAAGCTATAAGCATCCCACGCTTCCCACGAAGCAGCGAAGGGAACTATTGAGTATGTTTTGCTTACTCCCTCGCACCAAACGGTGTGCGTGCCAGGTGAATCCCAGTCCGATACGCGATAAGCGCCATCTTCGCCGCACGCGGCACACTGGCCGTCAATGAAGATATCAAGGGTGTGTTCTGAGCTACCATAAACTCGAATGGCTGGGGGGAACCCTTCAAGCCACGTATTGTATTCGAGCCGAATTCCTCCTTCAAAACTAATGTCTATTTTCGGGATGGGTCTAAGCGCATTTAAGATATCTGCTCCACTCGTAGGACTAACAGCTCTTTGGGGAACAATGCCGCGAAACACTACCCATCCTGCGGGAGCTCCAAGAGAAGCGTCCATCATCTCCGCCGGTTCCCCTCCCGCAATCCTGATTGCTTCTTCGACCTGATCGCGAAGATGTTCAGTGCAAAGAACAACGTGCTCGCGGCCGAGTTCAAGGCAAGGTTGTGATACATAGCCACGGAGATCAGATCTTGCAGCTAGAACATAAAGCTCGCGGCCGCTTAGAAGCCACCTATATTCGCCATCATTTCCTTCGTAGTGCCACTCAATGCCTTCCTGTATTGCCCTCGAAATATCCGGTGGTGTGATATCTTGGTACCATTCATCTTGCATTGCTCGCAACCCTAAGGTGCCGCCAGGGGTTGCGACTACTAAGTCCTCAGGCAGGTCCAAACTTCGCTTCGCGATTAGCGACACCTTACAGAACCCGCCCCGCTCAAATATTAGTCGGACTTCGATTGGAAACGAGCGATTGCGCTTCTCTGCCTCTTCATGATGATGCCTGCGATTATTCGAGCGATTGCTTTCTCGTGGCTCAGGACGCGTGCGTGAAAGCCCTCTGTACTTTGGCGGCCTCTTCTTCGACCGCTTCCGTTCTACGTCTAATACTGCGGCTGGAGTAACCTTTGCCTCCCAGCGTTCTATGTTCTCGTTTTCGATGTCTTCAGCAGGTGCGGCCACCCCATCATGATCAGCTCCGGTGCCTTCCCGTTCTGGGCTAATTGAAGTGTTATCCTTTTCCAGTGCGGGTGATGCCTCGTCAATACTGCATTGATCGCCAGTGGAACTCACTGTCTCTACACTTTCCGGTTCTGCTAGAACCTCACTAGTGAGAGAGCCGCCAATCGATTGCTCAGATTCGCCATCACCAGCACTAGCTGGCGCGGAGCCTCTTGAATCTGGCTCAATGGTTTGCTGCAAATCATCCTGGCAAACTGTACTATTCTCCAATGACTGGATGTCAGGCTTATCATACTCTTCCCGCGTAACAGCCGCGTCTTGGGGTTTTCCGTGCGGCGTTCCATCGCAGCTAACAACTTCGTCGGGCCTAGCCACTTCTGAGCCAGAATCACCGCCAGCATTCCTGTCGCGATCGCGTGTAAGAGATAGGTTGCCTGCATGACCTCCACTCGCGGTGCCTGCTATCTGGTCAATACCATCTTCCGTGGGGCTGTCTTCAGCCCGAACATGGGGTTGCTCATCGCCAGATAGCCTCTCGTTAGCGCTCCTTACCCTTGCGGAATCTCCAGCATCGGCCCGTTTGACTATGCCAGCTGTATCTTTCTTGTCGTCTTCTTGGCCTCCGGCCTCTTGTCCTCCGCCTGGAATGTCTTCTTGTGCCGGGAATTGCTCAGCAGAATCGGATGAGATCTCGCATAGTTCTGCGTCTTCAACCGCTACGTGAACGTTCTCCCCACCATTCTCCTCGCCGGTGGGTCCAACGACTTGTTCGCCTTCCTTTGGACTTTCCAATTTGCTGAGATCACGTAAAGTTATATTGTCGAGTCCCGGCTCTGGAGATGTTTCCGGAGGTGACGATGTATCTTCGTCTATTAGTTCGTCCTGCGCCTCAAGATGTGGCACGCCCCGGGAATTGGATAAACTTGTCCTGAAGGAATTATCCTTGCCAGCGGGCTCATCTGTGGAAATTGGTTCTACAGTCCTATCCTCAATGTTTTCCCCAGGATCCAATATGTGCTCTGTACCAAAGGGTTGCTTGAAACTCTCAGATGGTGTCTTAGTTAATGCTTTTTTGTCTACTACATCCGAAGGACCGCGCTTGCGAGGCAATACAGGACCCCTTCCGCGGCCCCTTAGCCAGTAGTACGCAAGGGCCAGCGTGCCGCCCGCCAGCAGTATCAAGAGAAAGTAATCAAAACCGTTCATAATGCTCCCGCATCGCTTTCTGCTTCACCAGTGGCATTCCCGATGCCAGCCGAGTCAAGGTTCTGCCGGACTGCGGTCCTGAGCTCGCGCGCCACACCTCTCATTGAGCAAATGCTGCGAGCCGCGCACTCGCAGCAATGTGGCGTGCGGGGCAAACACATCCGCTGGCCATGAATGACTAGATTAATATGAAATCGCTTTCTGGAAGTTGTCTCTACCGCTTCCTGCAATCCGTCGTGCAGAGAACGCCGACGATATACAGCATTCGGCGAAAGTACCCCGACTCGTTTCAGAATACGAAACGTGTTCCCATCGACAGGAAATACCGACCTATCCAAGCTATAAAGAAGAACGCAACGTGCACCCTTCCATGACAATCCAGGTAATCTTATTAAAACGCGTTCCGCTTCGGCGTCCTCAATATCGTACAGGAAATCCAGCGAATAACTGCCGGATTGAGTCTTAACCGCCTGTAGCAATTTCTTGATTGTTCTAGCCTTCTGCTCCTGCAGCCCTCCTGCGCGGAGTACCTCCTTTATGCGAGAGAGAGGAGCCCGCGCAAGATCCTCCCACCTTGGAAATGCCTCACGAAGCTGCTGCCAAGTGAATTTGAAACGGTCTAAGTCTGTCTGAAAACTAAGGATTATGTAGATGGCCTCATCCAACGGATCACTCTTGTTCCCCAATAGGTGCTCCGGGGCGCCATATGCTTCATGGAGGAGGCAATCTAGCTGGCGAAGAATATCCCGCGCTCGCTTTGTGATTCGCAGTTTTGTTGCGCGCCCCATGGCCTAGTCCCTCAGCATCATTGAATATCTATTCCCGCAGGCCAAGACCTCCCCGATAACCACACGCACCAAGAGAGGGGGTACAGAGTTGCCTATCATTTCATAAGCGTTACGCCTGCTGGCGAGTTTCTCGGGAAACGTCACGAAATCGGGAATCCCCTGGATTCGCGCGTACTCTCGCACCGATAGCGAACGATGGGAGGCAAAGTGATAGACACAATCGTATTTCGTGGAGAGGGTCGTCGCCGGCGCATCAGGATGCAATCGGCGGTACGCAGACCCAAATCTCCGGGAAAGTCCGTTCAAATGCTTCTTGGGAATATCACGAGCACTCCCGCCCGGTGGGATATGAAGAAGGCGCTCTAGCGTCTCCGCTCGCACAGCTGGTGTTTTGGTATTCTCCAACATCTTCTGAGAGCTAATACGCATGATCTCCTGAAAGGCGCTCTTTGGCTTCGATGCATACGGGCGTGGAATTTCTTCTGCCCCAGGGTCAAGAAGAGGAATATCCGAAAGAGCTTGTCCCGCTGAAACCATTCTCGCGTCCCAATCATCTTGCAGGATATTCAAATACTCCTGCAGCAATGGAGGAATCCGACCATTGTGCCGAATAGCGGCGTAAAGAGGGCCAAGATCAGGTCCAGGCGAGGGAAGCTGCTCGGTTCTATCCCTGGCGGCAAAAATGAGGAGCCGTTTTCGCGCCTGCGGTGTTCCAAACAACGCAGCGTCGTACACCTGATAGCTGACGTAGTATTTCAGACGTCTGGGACCTGGCGCTTGCAGGCGCCTTATTAGATTGTCAAAAGTTCGCCCCTTAGCATGGCGCATCAAATCTGGAACATTCTCAATGAGTACACGCCTGGGTTTTAATGCGGCAACATACTCAGGAATGGCATCGAGAACGCGATTGTGCGGGTTCGGCATGTGATGCTTGCCGTTTACTAACTGGCTGAAGCCCTTGCATGGCGGCCCGGCGGCGAGAAGGTCTATTCCGCCTAGTTTACGGCACTCTGACAAAACCATCTTGTATCCTACATCCTCCAGCAAGTCACACTGGACTGCGACAGGCTCAGGCGCATTGTGGTTATAAATCTTTACCGCCCGATCCCAAGAGTCATAAGCCCTCGCGATGCGAAACCCAAGCGAACGAAGGCCAATACCGATCCCCCCCATTCCACAACAGAGTTCTACTGCCACCATCTCAGGTTCAGTCTTTTGAGGGATCCAAGAGAAAGGATGGAGTGCGGGCGGCCTCCATGCTCCGGCTGCAAAGAGCCGCTGGCTGTCCTTTGTTTTGGGCAGATGTTTATTATTCATCCCTGCGCCTTTTCCTAGAGCGCCTCTTGGGTTTCACTTGCTTCTTGACGGATCCTGTATTTGTTTGAGTCTGGGCAGGCTTACGGTTTTTCCCCTTGCGATTGTCTTGGCGAACCCATTCGTCTATTTCAGAGAGTTTGAAGCGGAGAAGACGGCCCACACGATGAGCAGGAAGCCCTCGTTCTTCAATCCATCGATAGACCGAGTCCTTGGCGACCCCAAGATGGACTGCCACATCCTCAACACTGACCCAACGTTCCTCAGTAGCCATCTGCCTCTATCTCCGATCTTATGGTGCTAATGTCGATGAAACTTGATAATAGTATATGAAACCGTACTGAACCAGTCAAGAACAAAGAAACATCAAGGCGCCTGCGGTAATATTCCCGGGCGCAGGGAATTAGCTGACCAAACATCGCGCCGAATCCTCCGCAAGCCGGCTTGTTCTGACATAAGTACCACCTATGCCGGAACTGTCCGCTCTTGTATACTTACCGGAGCCAAGCCTCTTCTGTGCAAAGTGTGGCCGCTGGGCAGAAAGCCATCAAGACGGTCGATAGCCAGGAGGTAGGTCTTGGAATCATCGAAGGCCAGAAGTTCGCCCTATGGGATCTCAACTCCTTTGCCTCTGGAGATGGCTCGCCAACTGGTAGTAGCCCCTCCCTGCTAGACTTTGTAGACATGTCCTGCAGCGACCAGTGATTGCAACTAACAGATCAGCCTCCACATGCCCTGAGTACTCCGCTCCATATCAGCCGCACGACCTCCGGCTTGGACTCCTCCGTATCCCCTTCTTGCGATGCCATGGCAGGCACTTCTTCCCTAACAAGCAAGGTATCCCTCAACCCTAATCATCCTCTTCGCCGTCCGTGTGGCACGTCCAAGTTGTGTTTGACGCCACACAGCTACTTTGATATACTTAAATATCGCGTCACATTCCTCGGCGGTCTAGTCTGCCGGGGGTGTTCTTCTTCGGAGTTGAAGATGAAGATCGTCAAGACAGAGTACCTGATAAGGCAGGGGCCATTCGCTGATTCTGAAGAGTGGCACCATGTCTTATCCGATATCCATACTGCCATAGGGACAATCGAGTGGCCGAAAGGTTCTGGTGGCTTCTTTTTCTGCGAAGGATCGACTGGTCGCAGCCGTGGGGAAGGTAATGGCGTCAAGCCAATCAAGGATTCTTTCTGCCGTCATCTGGAAACGCTTGGTTGGCAGCGCGAAACACCTGTTGATATCGCAACTCTCCGTAGACCAGGGCCGATAGATGTCACCAAGTATATCCCAGATACCGGTCTTGTCGCTGTTGAGTGGGAGACTGGGAATATCTCTTCGAGCCATCGTGCTGTCAACAAGATGGCCCTTGGTCTTCTTACTGGGATCCTCGTCGCAGGAGTTCTTGTGCTTCCAACTCGTGAGATGTATCGCTACCTTACGGATCGCATTGGGAACTTTGCTGAACTCTCACCATATTTCCCCCTTTGGAAGTCAATTCCGGTAGATAATGGTGTACTTGCCGTCATTGCTATTGAACACGATGGAACAAGGCCGGATATACCTCGTATTCCGAAGGGCACCGATGGCCGTGCCCTCATTTAGGTCATTTAGAGTCCTCTTACTACTTACTTATCTGAAGCATTGCCATCTCTGAACAGATCAAGTTGCGCATAGTTTTGGCTGTCTCCGGTACTGGAGGTCTCATTGTTTTCTTCAGTATCCAGAAGCTGATACCTTGAGGTGTCATGACCGAACTGCGCTCGAAGTTGTAGGGCCTCTGAGGTAAAGAGCACATTGATGCGCGACCTGATTTTATCCAGTTGTCGACGTTCTCTATCCAGATCAGAAAGTCGTTCTGCGATTGGTTTACAGTCCCCAATTTCGATTCCGATCCAACGTCGGTTCCGTAGCTCGCATGCGGCTAGAGTCGTGCCACTGCCCGCAAATGGGTCGAGCACAATGTCATCCTCATTAGTGGCAATGTCGAGTATGCGATCTAACATTTTCAAAGCGAGCTGATTGGCTCCACGGTTCTTATACCGTCTGTGGCGCACAGGAGGAATATCCGTCCACACGTCGGTCAGGTTTACCCCGCGGGGATTCATTTTGTTCTTATAGCCTCCGTAGTCCTTAATCTCGCCACCGCAATGTCGGCACGTCGGCAGTGGAAGCCGAGGCGGATTAAAAACCCGCGGTCGGGGGCCTTTCACGAAGTATAGTAATGAGTAGTGAGAAGGATAGAGGCGACCAGGTATGGGTAATGAGAATTTTATGTCGACTGCAATCCAATGCCTGAACTCAAGGTACCGGTCAAGGTAGGACGCGAGATGAATATTCCATTTCGGGAGATTGTACAAGAAAAGAGAGCCTCCGGGTTTGAGTACCCTTACGAGCTCTTCCAACCACTGAAAACACCAAGTCAGATAGTCTGCATCACTTCGTTCGTCGTCGATCCCTTGGCCATAATCCTTTCCCAGGTTGAACGGAGGGTCTGCAAAGATACAGTCGATTGACCGCGATTCGAGAGCTGGGAGAACATTCAAGCAATCTGCTTGATACAGTTTGCCTAATTCAGTCTCTAGTACAGGACACGGAATCTCATTCTGCTTGTTGTCACACCGTTTGTTATCAGCCCCCGATATCACTGCGTCTAGAACAGTATGGTGATCAATCAGATCGACAACGACCTTGGCGAGGTCGGGTGGAATGAAACCGGACCGAAATTGAATCTCCACAACGGAAGTGCCAAGTTCTGAAGCAACGAAAGGAAGTACCGCAGGATCCGGCATCCGCCCCGACTCCTCCCACCACTGAACCTCACTAGTAGGAACACCAACCCGTTTCGCCAGAGCCGCACGACTAAGACGAGCTCGTTGCCTCAATTCAGCAAGGTACTTTCCTAATGCTCTAGCCACGGTTGTCCCCCGCATTTGACCGAATAACCTCAGAGGTAGTAGGTTTCTGGAAGATCAGGATGGATTCTTCGCGTAATGAGTTTGCGATACCCGTGACTTGCCGTCGAATTTCACCTGTGAGCACCAATCCAACGTCCGAGGCTCTCCTAATGAACAGCTCTTCCAGGGAATCTTCCAAATCACGAAGAGCAGCACGTTGGCGTAGTTTAGCAAGCTGCCTGCTGTTCGAGCCGACAATAACCACGCAGTATTTTCCGGGACGAAGAACACGGAAGGATTCTACAAGTATCCTCTCCACATCCTCAACGTAGTTCTGGACTTGCTCGACTCCTTTCCTTCCGCGAAGTCCGATCATATTCCTCCGCAACGCTTTTACATCGATCCCGAGGAGCTCAAGTTGCGGTATGTCGTTGGTGATGTAGTCAACCGCGAAGCTGTAAGGAGGAGAGAATAGAACACCATCCACCGATGCATCGGGTAAGCCTGTTGATCGGGCATCCGCCACACGGCATTCCGCATCCCCAAGGGTTATCTTTAGACGCGCTGCGACGTCCTGGAACTTACGGATGGCTGCCACATATCTTCCTAGGATTTCAGCAAATGCCCGCTCATGGTTCATTCTTGAACTTCTCGCCGAGAATCCTATAGCATCCAGAAATGCTAACGCCACAATGCGACGCGGAGGGTTCACAACAGCACTCCGAAGTTGGCGCCGGAGGTTCTTCTTGAGGCCCCTGTAAGTCTTTGCTAGTAAAGAAGGTTTACGCAAAATCTCCTCAAGCGTAGCAATCTCTACAGTGAGGGCCTCAACCTTAGTGCGAGCCATCAAGGCACAGAAGGGACTGATATCCAAGCCGATGGCGTTTACCCCAATAGTACACGCTTCGACGATGGTGGTACCACTACCCATCATCGGATCTAGAACTGTTTCTCCAGGCTTGATGCCAATCACATTAAGAATTGCTTTAACCATCTGAGGGTGAAACTTACCGCGATAAGGGAAGAGACCATGCGTAGCATAGCCTGTCTTGAATTGATTCGTTTGGAAGAAATTACGGCGTCTGTCTCCTGCAGTCGTGATCTGGAGTGGAGCGCCAGAGCAAAGGAGGAAATGATACGTAAGATTGCCGTGGACGGAGCGAAAGTACGCTCCCCGCTCAAGCACTTCGCGAGGAGAAAGGTTGCGCGCTTCCAAGAGTGCTAAGCGTAGTTCGTAAAGCTCATTGAGCTGTGGAATTAGCTCAAAGCCATCGGGGAAAAGAGCTGATAGTCCGTCATCGAAGCGGTCCGCGATGGATCGAGAGGTCTTGGTGCGCTTCTTTAAATCAGGGTCGATATCGATGACAGTACGCGCGGAGTTAACTCGTGACATAACTTTTCCCGTTTCTGTTTGGCGGCAAGGACACGCCTGACACGACAGTACTTCCTGGAACACCCGTCCCGCTTGTTACGCGGACTTTACCTGATGTGGTGCAGATTAATGAGCGGCGCAAGTCCAAGATATTACAGCGTATTGAAGTCAGCATCCATCGCCTCCGAATTGCTGCTCAGCCCTCCGTATCGTCAGTACGAGCGAACTGTTCATTGCTGCTTGCACCTCCACTGCGGACCCACTCATCGATTTCTTCCTTTCGGAATTTCCAAAGACGACCCACTTTATGAGCAGGCATCTTCTTGTCGACGATCCATTTATAGACCGTGTCCCGCTTGATTCCGAGGTAGGCCGCGATTTCATCTACTGAAAGCCAGCGGTCTTCCATCATGCTCTCCATTCACGAGCAGTATTTGCATCCTCTGTACACCGCAGTTGGATCGACAACACCTTATATACTGCTCTGGATGTAACCATACAGTTTCATCTACCTCTATCCCAATACATAGGGTTCAATCCGGCTTTATTTTACTGGAACGGGCTACGTTGTCAAGCTCTTTTCCCTGGCTGCATCCCACTACCGCCACATTGAACCCGACAAGAGTCGCGCATGGCGGTCGGGTGGCCGTCCGCTCGCGTAGAGCCAAGCGGGAACGGCAGCTCCGTGGACGATGGCCAGCACCAGCACACGCCTGTAGAGGCTGGGTCTGCCGGGCAGGAAGCCCTCGAGGTGGTCGATGGCCGGGAGGCGGTTCTCGGGATCGTCGAAGGTCAGGAGCTCGCCGTACACGGGGCCCCAGCGGCCGCCCGGGGCGCCGTTCTCCCCGAGCTCGGGGTGTGCGGCGCGTGCGGCGAACTCCGCGGCCAGATGCGCCTGTGTGGCCACGTCGGCGAGCGGGTCGGCGGTGCCGTGGGCCAGGACGTCCGCCTCGGGCACCTCCAGGACCGGGATGCCGGAAGGGAGCTCGTACAGGCGGCCCCGGACGACCGCCTCCTCCACGGATAGGACGCCCCGGCAGAACCGCTCGTGGTTCCAGCAGCCTTGCTTGAGGGTTCCGTAGACGAAGAGTCTCAGGAGCCCGGTCGTGTTCTCCTTCGGGGGTTCATTGGGGTTCATGGGTGATTCTCTTCGGTTCATGCGGCTCTCTGTCACGGCGCCTTCCCCCGTTTTCCCTGGGCGATGAAGGTGAAAGACTCCCTGGAGAACTCCATGAGACTCTCGTGCCTGAACACGAGCATGGTCATGGGCTCCAGCGGGAGCGGCCGCCACCCGCGCTCGTCGGCCAGCACGGCGTCGAGGAAGGCCGGATCCGAGGCGTAGAGCACCGCCCGGTGGCGGCGGTGGATGCGCAGTTCGAGCGGCTTGTTCCCCTTGAGCACCAGGACCGTCCCGGGCTGGCGGCGGGAAGCCAGCACGGCGGTGATCTGCCCCCGGCACAGGGCCAGGTCGCGCTTGAAGCGCTTGAGGTCCGGCGTCTCGTCCCGGAAGGCACGGTCCGCCAAGCGGAAGAGGATCTCGCTGTCCACCTCGGCGAAGCGCCGCAGCCGGAGCCTCCGGAACAGGTGGTCGGCGTTGTAGATGGTGCCGTTGTGGGTGCCGATGATGTCCCCCGCGCGGATCGGGTGGTTGTTGCGGTTGATCCGCTCGTCGCCGCGGGTGCGCCAGCGGGTGTGGCCCACGAGGAGGGTGGCCCTGTTGTCCATCCCGGCCAGGACCTCCTGGAACGCCTTGTCGGTGACGAACTGCCCGGCCGGTACGGGTCGCTTGAAGAGCCGGTGCTCGCCGTCGCGGTTGAGCCAGGCGACGCCGGTGGCGTGGGGGCCCCGGCTCTCGCTCAGGACCAGGAGCCGGGTGAAGAGCCACGCCAGGTGGTCACGTTCCTCGGCGCGCCGCCGCTTCTTCCCGAAGATGACGCCCGCCAGCCCGCACATCAGCGCCCACCTCCTTCTTCGGCCTCGAAGCCCCGGAACACGCCCTCGGCGTAGTCCCTGGGATGGGTCTCGATCCAGCGGGCGGCTTCGGGGAAGCCGAGCTTCTCCGCCAGGTCCGCCACCACCGGCCGGTCCAGCATGTTGGTGAGGCCGCAGCGGCGCACCGCCAAGATGCCTTCCAGCACCGCCGCCGGAACGCGCACCCCGGGCACGTGCCGGCATGCCGTGTCTCCCTCCTTTGCGGTGTCGTCCGGGAACTCGGCCAGGCCGCCGACCACGAGGGCGTCGAGGAAGGACGCGGCCTTCTCCTCGATGGTTTCCCCTTTGACCGCCAGTTCGATGCCGGCCAGCATCTTGGCGTTGCGCAGGACCATGTCGATGTAGCTCTCGACGTCCCGGTGGTCGGAGAAGAGCGACGCGCCCTTCATGGCTCGGACCACGTCGAGCACGGTCTTGCCCTCGAACACCTCGCCGTCGCCCGCGATGGGCTCGCCTTCCAGCGTGGTGTTCCTGATCAGTATCCTCATGCTTCACCTCCTTCGTCCGGCGCGGCACCGTCCCCCGAAAACGCCGGAGGCCGGGTTTGTGGCCCGGCCTCCTCGTGCGTCCCGTCCTTCGGGGCGGATGGTTCGTCCTTCGGTTTGGGCTTCGGCCTGCCGCGCTTGAAGGCCGAGTCGCCCGGCAGCGCCGCCAGCAGGTGCTTGCGCGCTGTCTTGAACTCGTCGCCGATGAGCCCGAGGTGCAGGAGGAAGACGCGGAAGTCGTACCGGGCGCTCTGCGGGTCGAGGCTCCGCTTGCGGCTGGAGGCCGCCCGGCCGTTCAGGGCCTTGGCGGCGATGGCCAGGACCAGCTGGATGTAGGCCTTGACCTTGCCCGCGTGGAGCGTGCCCTCGAACCAGCGGAACTCCACGGTCCCGCGGTACCAGACGTTGTGCAGGTTCACCCCGTAGTAGCGGGTCGAGTCGAAGTGCTGGGGCCGGCGGTTGTGGTAGCCATACCAGATGCGGTTGAGCTGGTCCTTGGTCCGCGGGCGGCTGCGCTCAATCTTCCTGATGAGCTCGTCGCTCACCGGCTTGCTGTAGTTGCGGAGCCGGTTCTCGTTGACGCCGAGCGCCGTGAGGATGAGCGCCTCCTGCTTGTAGATGATCTTGGCGAGGTTGGCGAGGGTCCGCCCGTCGAAGGGCCGGGCGTCCACGTGGATGTGGATGCCGCACTTCTCGTCCACCTTGGCCC
>JAADFV010000253.1 GCA_013152695.1 Chloroflexota bacterium
ATGACGCTGATCAGAAAGATAAAAATCTGTGTAAATCTGCGGGCATCAGCGTTATCTGTATTCTATTCTCATCCTTAGCGAGGTGCAACCCCTCAGGGCGTCTGTTCCATATAGGCCACGACCAGCACATCTTCGATGTACACCGCATGAATTTCATGCAGCTCCGACGCATGCGGCACGGCCTGACGGTTGGGTATTCGCAATCTGCATAGGGTGAATAGGAGCATCAGGCGCTTGCGGATATTCTCGCGCGAGAGGGGGTGCAGTGGCGAGGATGAATCTTATCACTGCACAATCGCCGGCAGGTAGACTTGTGTTTGCGTCTGCACCATCAGGGCGTAAGTGCCCAGTACGTCGACCGCAGCGGAAAGAGTTCTTTGTTCATCATCCAGGGTAGCAGAGATAGTCTTCCAGGTTGAGGTAACCGGATCCCAACGGCGAATCTCCAGCCGTTCGGGATCTATTTCCGGCGGGAGGACCGTATCGTTGTAGTGCAACCGTAGCAAAGCAGATTTCTCCAGCGTCACCACGGCCCCTGATGCCGTGATACTATAGGCATTGCCCACGACCGTGTAACCAGGTGGCACCAGGCCAGGAAGTGCACCCGGCGGCATCACTACCAGATAAGTCTCGTTGCCAGGAAGACTACCCGGCATCAAGTGTAAATCGAGATTGCCATCGTCAGAAAAAATATCGTGACGCTCTTGACGCGAGGCACGCTGGAGACGGAAAGTCATCTGTTGGCGTACGATCCCATCTTGGACTACCCCGAGAATACGAACTCTACCCATCCCCAATTTACTGGCAGTAGTACTAACTTGGCCTCGATATGTGCCTGTGCTCGGTGAGTAGCTGAGCGGTGGGGCATAGCCTGTCTCTTCGCCGGGGGGCGTCAGTACCAGCACAGGATCGGCCCAGGGACTGAAATGATGCAGAAAGACCAACAAATCGACGTGCTGTGAATCAGGCGACGGTTCGGCGATGAGCTGCAGGTAAGGCCTTTCGGCTACGGTTTGGCCAGACAGAGAGCCGACAGAAGAGAGTGTCAAAGTAATAGGATCGGTGGGCACATCGATAGAAACGCGGCCTGCCAGCCCTCCATCGATGGAACTTGCGCGGATGGTGTCTCCTTCCTCTGCTCCGAATACTACAATCTGCCCTGCCTCATTGGTGAAACCCTCGCCAAAAACCCGACCATCCCTCTTGTACAGGGCTACAAGCGCCCCGGGATAGGGCTGTTCGCCAGGGTCGAGGACCTGGAGCTGACGAGGGCTGGCGGAACTGGCGGTCGCATGAATTTCCACCTCGGGCCAGGCTGGTAAATCCGCGGGCAGACTGTGAGGACCGGCTGTAACCTTTTGATCTTGGAACGGAGTATAGAATTGCCAACGTGGTTGCTCCTGTGTGTCTCCAAAAGTACTGATGAGGGTCTCCCAAGCAGATTGCCCTGTCATCTGAAACTGGGCTGTCTCCTCACAAGAGGGAGACCACAGGCCCGGGACGGCGCGAGCACTGAGTTCACTGGTGGTATATTGGTAATCCATGATACTGGCATTCACATCAGTGGTCGCAGGATTATGGTTCCCTATGCCGGTACACGAAGCAGGCAATGAGTCCTTGATCTGACCCTTATCATCGAAAACGAATGTGTAGTATTCATCCCAGAGGCCAAGGGCATAGTGCCCGAATTCATGGACGATCGTGCGATAACCATCTGAAGCATCCCAGGGTCCCTCTGCCCCACTTCTGCCATCCCACGCCCTTCCCAGCCGTATGACAAGAGAGGTGTCGGTCGCCGTAATGCCGCCAATATAGGCGTGAGGACGTACCACATTGCGGGCGGAAATCTGAATATCGGCGTCGTTCCAATGTTCGGCATTTTCGTAGATGGCGACATGACCGAACGCCATCTGTCCATCGCTGACATCCAACAGATAAGAAGAAGCAGCCTGCATGGCGCGGGCAATTTGATCTAGATACTCGTCCGTGGCATCCCATTCGATGGATACGAGGATATTGAAGAGTACCAGGGGATGGTTAGGGTTTAAGATCAGGTGTTGTTCGCCATCATGGGTAACGAGGTAAGGTTGTGGGGTGTCACCTTCCCAATCGAGACTGGTCAAATAGATGCGATAGGCCCAGCCGTTGTGAGCCGCACGCGCCGTACTCCTTTCCGCCATTTCTACTGTTGCCACCAAAGGCGTCCCCGTTTCCAGGGGTTGCGAGTTGATCAGACCAGCTTGATTGCTTCTTCCTAGCGCTTGGCCGTGGGCATAGACGACAGCGTCAGACACGGGCCTGCCCTCTGTATCTGTCACATGTAAATACCAGGCCGGTTTTGCTGGCGTCTTTACCTTAATGTCATCGATATAATTGTAGGAATTGATCGATCGCCCTCGCACATCGATGGTCAATGCTCGATAGGCACTCAAATCGATGGGCTCGGGATCAATAAATTTCAACTCACCATTACGGTAAAATTCTACATAGCCGTCGGGCCGAATACGGATGTTGTAACGCTGCCAGGTATCATCCAAGGGAGAAAAGGGTTCACGGAACTTCTGTCGCTGCAGAACCTGGTAGATAATGGCACCTACTTCTGCAGAGGAAATGACATGAGCAACATTGGTATAGTTTCCGCATTCTTCATAGCGATCTGAGGCTTGGCAAGTGCTCAGGGCGAATTCGATGGCCGAAAAAATCTGCCCCACAGGTCCGTGCGAACGCATCCAGGCCTCTGCATTGATGCCAGAAGCAATGTCGAATGATTTCTTCGAGATTACGCCACTGGCAAAGTTGCCATCACCATTAGGATCGAGCGCGACCGAACTATTCACCCCTACGCCATGACGAAGTTGGGGGTGAGGGAAACCGTAAACCTTCCACTTCAAAACGGAGATGCCTGACTCCCAGTCTTCCCTCAGGTCAACGGCACATGGCATCGTTGTGACTTCGACGCTAGGGGAATAGCCTGAGAAGGAGCCGTCATCTTTATAAGCGGCAGTGCGGTAGCGGTAGATCGTATCACAGGTTACGCGCGTATCGTTGTAAGAAGTCGAGTTTGCCGGCAATGAGGCAATTTCCTGCCAGCCGACACTCTCTTCCCAGCGCTCTACGCGAATTTCGCTCTCTCCTTCCGCGTTTTCTTGCCAGCTTAGATCGATTTCGGTGGGATAAGGGGTAGTGGCGGTTAGATCCGTGGGAGCGATAAGGGCATTGAGTGGTTCTACAATCATCGTGTCGATGGAGCCGAGACACCGCAACATGCCTGGATAACCGTTGATTCCCACGACCAAAGTATCAATGATGCCCTCGTACTGGGGGATGGCAGATTGTTTACCCACACCATCCACGGCAAGTTGTCCCTCGGGATGGGTAAAAGTGAGAGTAGCAGTATAGGCTGTCCCTTCCTGCACCCATAAAAAGACGCCCTCGGGCTCACAACCTCGATAGCGACGATTCAATTGGGCGCCAAACGCGCCGATCACGGGCCCGTAGGTCGGGCAACCCCCACCTGTCAGTTGAAAGGTCACACCTGTGCCATTGTTCGGATCATCGCCCACCCCGGCACCGATGCCACAATTGTATTCCCCTCCATCGATCTGTCCCCGCACGGTCAGTCGGAAGTCGCCGTTGAAGGCAGGAATCTGACGATAGACATATTGGGGGCCATCGCCCTGGACATCCCACTGCACCCGACCATCTGTAATGACGACGTGCTCGCTGGTCTGACTAAAGGCCGCGGAGGAGTCGAAAGTTTCGATGAGGGGATAAGGGGCCGAGTTCAGCCTGGTTTGCGTGAAAAAGGATGTTTGAGGGTCAGGGTTCTGGCTGAAGGGAACGGCATTCAGCGGCACAGGGATCGTCCTTGCCGACACGCGTACACTTAACATCAACACAAACAGCAATAACAACACCAAACATAACATCCCCGCCTGTGGTAATAACACTAAGTGGGGTTTTTCTTTGTTTTTTAGATTTAGCCGCATGTGAGAACAGCTCCTTTCGGATTCCGCGCGATGGATCGTCTTTCTTAGTATGCCATGTTACTTTTAGAGGGTCAAATGTCATGCGTCCGCGAATTTTCTGGTGGCGGACAACCAAGGAAGACCTATGAGCAATCATATAGGCGAAAGCGACCAAGCATTGCTTCGCCGCTTTCACGCACGCTCTTTTAGCAGATGGGCAAACTGGGAAACCAGTGGACCCGTACTGATAGACCAGGATTAATTAGAGTCGACCGCAATTGACTCGGACCACGGGTTTTGGCCGGAATGGGGCATTGGCCTCCGCTCACTTCCGTAAGAGGGGCAAGAAGAAGCGATAGGATTTGGCCTGCAAATCGAGTGCTTG
>JAADFV010000254.1 GCA_013152695.1 Chloroflexota bacterium
AAGTTCAGCATTGTGCGGGGGCCGACGGGCGCAGGGGGCAAGCACACTGGTTGGGCAGGTGCACACGCCTTCTCCATCCCTAAGGCCGCCGAGAACAAAGAGGCTGCAGCCCAGCTGATCAAGTTCCTCAGCTCAGAGGCCGTTGCCTATGATGAAGCAAAGCTCGGCCTGCTCCCCGTGCGGGATGATGTATGGGCGAGAATCATCGCCGATGCTGCTGAATCTGATGTGCCTCTGGACAAGATCCGCTTGCAAGTGGCCCAGACCCAGATCGCTGAAGACTTCTTCACCCCGCCTCTCTTCGCCGACTGGATTTCTTTCACGAACCTTTGGTACCCGACTCTGCAGAGCATCATTCTCGGTGATGTCTCCGTGGACGAAGGTCTGGCTAATGCTGTGGAAGAAACCCGTAGCATGCTGGAAGAATTCGGCTACTACCAATAGACAAGTTCCACAATAAATCGGGAGCGCCCGGGAATATGCCCGGGCACTCCCCACCCTCTTCGTGTGTTTAGAGTCGGCATATGACAAAAACTGATCCTCTTTCCCCTGCAGTGAGTGATACCACCACAGAAAAACAGCGTTCCAATAGCTTCCACCGCAGCCAGACCTGGTTCCCACTGCTCCTCATTGCTCCCAGCCTCATTATCATTGCCCTTGTGATCATTTATCCCATGGGCTACTCGCTGTTTGTCAGCTTTACCCCTTTCAATTTGCTGCGCCCAGAAAAGACCTTCGTGTTCTCGACAGACACGATGTTTCGGAACTACGTGAAGCTGTTGGATGATCGTGTATTTTGGCGCTCGATGGGCAACACGATCATATTCCTGGCCGTTACTGTGAATCTGAGCTTTATACTGGCTCTGGCACTTTCACAATTATTGGCCGGTGTCAGTCGTGGCCAAAGCATCCTGCGCACCCTCCTCATGGTGCCGATGATGTTTGCCCCGGTCTTGGTGGGTTTTCAGTTCGCCTGGTTCTTTAATGCCACGGTAGGGCTCGTCAATAACGCCCTCATTTCCCTCGGTTTTCTCCAGGAGCCGAAGGCCTGGCTCGTGGACCAGCCCACCGGTATGATCGCCATCATGATCGCCTCTCTGTGGATGAACATCCCTATGATGACCATTATTCTTTTGGCGGGTACACTTTCCTTGCCCAGAGATGTCTACGAGGCTGCGGATGTGGATGGAGCTCACGCCTGGCAAAAATTCCGCCACATCACCTTTCCCTTGCTGCGGCCCTTCACCCTTATCGCCCTCACTGTGCTCTCCCTTGATATCGGTCGGGCCTATGACGTCGTACGCATCATGACCGGAGGTGGTCCAGCTCATCGTACGGAAATGATCTGGACGTATGCCGGTCGTCTCGCCATCCGTAGCTCACAATTCGGTCGTGCCAGTGCCATGTCTATGGTCAGTGTTATCTTAGGGGTATTATTTACCCTCTATCTTTTCCAACAACTTCGTAAATCCAGGGTGGTGTACTAATGGCTACATTCAAACGACGCCGAATAAAACAATACATTTATAATATTTCCGCCTTTGTGGTCCTGCTCATTTTCATCCTCCCTGCCATTTGGATTATCTTCACCGCCTTTCGTCCGGCCAATGAGATCAACATCACTCCCCCCGTCTGGATCCCCAAAAAGCTTACGCTCGATGCCTTCGCCTCCCTATTCGGGCTCAATCCAGAATATGCCTCAGGCGTGCCGGTCACCAGCTACTTGCGTAATTCGACCATTGTCGCCTTGACTAGCACTGTGTTCGCCGTTAGTGTGGGCACCATGGCCGGCTATGCTTTTTCTCGTTTCCAATTTCGGGGTCATACTCTCGTTTTCTTGCTGCTGATGTTATCACGAGCAGTGCCGGGGATTGCTCTCGGTTTACCCCTTTTCCTCCTCATGCGCAACTACGGCCTCGTAGACACCGTCCAGGGCTTGGCATTCGTCTATGTTGCCATCAATATCCCCTTTACGGTATGGTTGATGGATGGCTTCTTCCGCCAGATCCCACGGGAATTGGATGAAGCTGCCTACATCGATGGATGCGGCCACTGGACGGCATTTTGGCGCATCGATCTCCCCCTCACCCTTCCCGGCATGTCCGCGGCAGCCATTTTTGCTTTCCTGGCGGCCTGGAATGAATACCAGATCGCCAGTTTGGTCACGAAAACGCCCGCCGCCAAGACATTCCCGGTGGGACTGTACGATTTTACCAGCCAATTTACCGTCGATTGGCGTGGCATGACTGCCATGTCAGTGCTTATGATCATACCGGCCATTGTCTTTGTCGTTCTCACACAACGACGCTTGACAGAAGGTCTGACATTTGGCGCCCTGAAAGGGTAACTATCCGATCCCATTATTACCTTATCCTCACTTTCTTACTTTCACCCCAGCAATTTACCTAGCTAAGGAGCGATTACAATGAGTCTTGATGCTGTTTACGAAGCTGTACTGACCGGCAACGCCGATGCTGCAGCTGCGGCAACCAATGCAGCGCTGGCAAAAGGACTGTCGGCGGAGAAAATCCTGTATGATGGTTGCATCCCTGCCATGGCAGAAGTCGGGCGCCAATTCGAAATTGGCGAGAAATTTGTTCCCGAAATGCTGATTTCCGCCCGCGCCATGACCGCTGCCACCAACATTCTCCGTCCTCTCCTCATTGCCGAAGGCGTCCAACAAATCGGCACCGTGATCATGGGAACTGTGGCCGGCGATTTACATGACATTGGTAAAAATCTGGTAGGGATGATGATGGAAGGTGCGGGCTTCAAGATCGTCAATCTCGGCACGGATGTCTCGCCCGAAGCATTCGTAGAGGCGGTCAATGAATATCATCCCGAGATCCTGGCGATGTCGGCCCTGCTTACTACCACTACCCGCTCCATCATCAACACCATCGCCGCCTTAGAAGAAGCCGGTATCCGCGAACAAGTCAAGGTCATGATCGGCGGAGCACCCATCACGCAAGACTTCGCGGATAAGGTCGGCGCCGACGGGTTTGCTCCTGACGCCAGTAGCGCCGCGCGGAAGGCAAAAGAGCTCATTGGCGTAGCCTAAGACCTCCTTCACAAAATCAGGATTCATACAATGACAACCGAATCGAGCTACGAACGATCAGACATCAATCGTCTGCTTAAAGCCCTGCACCATGAGGAAGCGGATCGTATCCCCTACCTGGAGTTTTGGGTGACTAGCAAGGAGGTGTTCGAATACGTTTTGGGGAAAACTCTGGAATACGATATCGTCGATGCGGCAGTAGGGGGGCAGTCTATTACGCCTGAAGATCATATCGAGTTTTGCCAGAGGTTGGGCATGGATGCCGCGGTCTGTAATTTCAACTGGCGTCCTAACAATGTGTTTGCCCTGGCTAGTGACGGCACGGAGCACTATGTAGGTGGCTCACTCAAATCCGAAGCGGATCTGGACGATTTGGAACCACCCACTCCTATCGCCGACCAGCTTCGTTACCTCGAACGCTATTTACGGGCTGCTCAAGGCACAAATGTGGGCGTATTTGCTAATTTCACGTCCTTTTTTGATAGTGCCATGCTGGCCATCGGTGTAAGCGATGCCTTTCTCCTGTTTTACGACAATCGTCCCTTCCTCGAGAAGTTGATGGATGTTCTTCTCGAGCATCAGAGCAAGGTCATGCAGGCCGTCTGCGATGAATTCGCTGAGGAACTGGCATTTATCCTGGTCAACGATGATATCGCCCAGAATCAGGGCCTCATGATCCACCCTGATATGTTCATGGAGATCTTCCCGCATCGAATGAAGCGCCTGATTGCCCCTGCCAAAGCAGCGGGTAAACTCGTGGCGTACCACACCGACGGCAAAATGGACATGGTGTTCCCGATTTTAGATGAAATCGGCATCGACATCTGCCATCCTATCGAGCCAGAATCCAACGATATTTTTGAGGTCAAAAAACAATGGGGGGATCGTTTCACGCTGGTCGGGAACATTCCAACCGTGTTGTTGGCCTACGGCCCTGTGGAAGAAATCGAGGAAACGGTGCGGGAGTATTGCGAAAAATTGGGACCAGGCGGTGGTTATGTTCTCGGCTCTTCCACCAGTATCATGGAAGGGTTGCCCCCGGAGAATTTCGTAGCCATGACCAAAGCAGTGCAAAAATATGGTCGCTACGGCTCCTTGGGGAAAGCCGAGCATCTCCCTGAATCCTTACGGGCTCCCTGATCCCCACACTTTGTTACAGACAACCACGCATAACGTCCACAAACCCACCCGAACGCGGAACGGGCGGGTTTGTGGACGTTATGCGTGGTTGTCTGTAACAAAGTGTGGGGATCAGGGAGCCCGTAGGGATTCAGGGAGATGTTCGGCTT
>JAADFV010000255.1 GCA_013152695.1 Chloroflexota bacterium
CTACACTGGCATCACTCTGAGCAAGCAGGCGCCATGCCAACGTTATTTCGGCGGCTAATAGAGGCGTCGGTGCGCCCGCGGTCAATCAAACGATAAGCGCTGAAGTCGTCGAAGCGAACATCTACCCCCGCTTGGTCACCGGCCTGGGCCACCAAACCGACGCGGCCACCTGTCAGACCATCTGCCTGAAAACTCTGGAGATACCTGCCATTGGCGTAAACGCTGATGGTGCCGTCGCGGTGAATGGTCATGAGATGATTACGCCCCTGTCCGGTCGAAAGCCAGGGCGAGGTCGTCCATGTCTGGATGGTCGTCCAGCCAGCGGGCGTGTGCTCGAACAGGGCATAGCTGCCATCTCTGGCTCTGACGAGAAAGATGGTGTAGCGCTGGCCGCCGTCATCGAGCGCGAACATGAGTCCATAGTCCCCGGTAATGTTGTTGGCATTGTGCGCTACCACTTCGAGCACACTGCCTGTCAGATTCAATCCGGGCGTTACGCGCACCAGGCGACCGGCAACGGTAAACAGGATCTGATATTCGCCATCGCGATAGCCCACCGTATAGTTGCCTGTTTGCGCGATAGGCCAGCCGCTTTGAGGGTCACTGAAATCATCGCTCAAAGCCACACTATCGGCAACGTAAAAAACCACCGAATCACTCGTAGATTGACCGCCATACACGACAGAACCACGAAAAGTGTATTGCCCTGTCGTCAAAGCAGCAGGCAAAGTACGTTCCAGACTCCAGGTTGTGATTCCTGGAGCCGCATTGAGCACGCCGCTCCAGGAAAGTGCCGGTATGATGTCACCTTTAGGATCGAACACCTCCCAACTGGCCGAAAAATCCTGAGCTCCGGCGCCGGCATTGTCTGCACGCAGCCACAGCTTAATGCCGTTGTTGGGCACGAAGCCCATCCGCAGCAAGTCGGCGCTGTTGGTCGTGCCTACACCGACCAGGGTGACGGCGGGCGGTTGGGCGGTGGGAGTCAGGGTGGGCGTCGGCGTGCGAGAGGGGGTGGGAGAGGGAGTAGACGAGGGTGAGGACGAAGGCGTGGGCGTGGGGGTAGTTGTCGCTGTCGGCACCGTCGCCTTCCGCATCAGCGGTAAATAATTTGCCAGCCGCATGACGTACACCCTTACGCTATCAGTACCCTCATTACCTTCTGAATCGAGTGCTTTCAGGGTGAGCGTGTGAATACCTTCTGAAAGACTTGCCATGGTGAGTACTGATCCTGTGCCTAGAAAACCATCGATATCCGAAGACCACGACATCGTTTCCGGCGACAGCGCCCCATCTTCGGGATCGTAGCCATCTCCCACTAACAACAACGGCGCTTCGGGTAACAAGGTAGAATTATCGGCAGGCGCCAGGATGACCGGCTTTGGGGGTTTGGAAGCGACCGTGAAGGGCGACACAGTGGTGCTGACAGTGTGAAAACCATCGCTGGTAAACAGCCGGATGATGGCGTGATCGCCGCCCGGCAGTTCCGATGTATCCAGCTCATATTCCCTCCCTTCGAGATCGACAGCCAATGGCAACCACGAATTGCCGCCATCATGGCTGTAAATCAGGCTGCTGACCAAAGCGTCTCCATCAGCGTCCGTTGCCTGCCAACGAATGGTCTGAATCCCCGCCCAGAAATCTCCTGGTGCGGGCGAGCTGATGTTGACCAGGGGAAGATGATCGCTGGCTGCGCGGGAAGCTAGGATCGAATTCCCTTGTTTGAGATCGAGTCTTTGGGTGCCTGGGGGGAAAGGTAAAATGCGAAAGAATGTTTCCTGTTCCTGGGGAACTTGCCGATGGTTAACAAAATCGATATCGAAACAGTCTCTAAGCAGATTCTGCCCTGCGCCATCGCTGAACTCCAAACAATAGTCATGCCCAATCGTCGGTTCGGGAAGATCGGTCAGGCTTTGCATACGCCAAACCGGTTCCAGTTCGCCAGTCCCTGCTTTTGTGACCAAGCCGGTCACCATGATGACTTCCTGGGGCTGCCCTGATCGCCCCTTCTGAGCAATGGGCTGCAACTTCATATTACCTGCGAACAATTTTCCATACGTGAAGGGTGATATCCAGATGGGATCGATGCCGGTACGTGGTTGTGCGCAGTAGGTCATCAAGTCCTGCTTCGTTCTGATCTTTACTTCGCCCTTTCCGCCATTGGCAAAAGGATCGAAACCATATTCCTGTATTTCAGATGAGTTGTGATAGGCGCTGAACGGCCAGTCTGTCTTTCGATCCACCGCACCACAGGCATCGGCGGTACTGGGGTGATGGCGGCCGAGGTTATGGGCCATCTCGTGAGCCAGCGTATGGGCGCCATCGCTGGTGTCAGTACTATAGCCGACCCGTCCCAAAAGATCGGCCGATCCGGCGTAGGGAGCAACGCCTGGAGCCAGCCAGGCATGGAGTTGATCAATCGAAACGCCAGAATTCTGACTCAATTTCATTGTCCAATAAAGTTTGTTGAGCCAGGCTAGAAAGGGTGAATCATCATTTCCCAAAAAATGATTGTATGTCACAGTCTTACCCCGTTTGTAAATCAGTCCCCCCTGACGCAGGGGGTAGAGCTTTGCCGTCAAAAAATGGGCCTTATTGATGCGTGCACTTGGCTCGACCGGTTGCGATGAACCCGGAGGGGCATAGCGAATCGGCAGGTAAAGCACCACAAACTGAGAACGAGTTTCGAAATCGAGCTGAATCCGCTGAACATTGTTCTCGTAATTGGCTTCGGTTACACTATGTTCGGGGTTGATTTGTACTTCGAGCGTAGTTTGGGGCGAGGTCGTCCACTCCAGAGGCAGGCGAAAGTTCCAGGAATCGTCGATACGACGACGACTTGTGTTCGCCCTGAGAGTGATGGGGCCATTTTTCGAGCTGATAGAACCGCCAGCAGGTGTAATTCTAAGCAACTGCGCATCTGCCAGCAGCGGGTTGCTGCCGAGATCTCCCACGATTTTGGGAAAGACGCGGATGACCGTGGCTTTTCCCAACACCAGAGGCACGCTATTCTCTTCACACCCGGCATCCCCCTCACCATCATCCATGCATTGAATTACTTGCGTGATTTCCACGGCGCCGATCTCGATATCGAAAGCCTTGGCTAGGGTGAAATCCAAGTCTTCGATGTGACTTGATCCCTGCCCTCCGTCTACATGCACATCGATGCTGTAATAACCGTGATCATCGCTCAGAGCTACGGCCGGATCGCCGCCGGAGATCACGGTAATGCTGGCGCCAGCGATGGGCTCACCACTCCCAGTCTCCGTCACCCGACCGCTGATGGTGACATCGGCGTAATATTCCCGATGCACAACCTCACGCGTGGTAGACAGGTACTCGGCTTTGTTGGCTTCCAGTTTTATCTTCGGCGGCTCAAACAGCACGGTAAAGGGATCGCTGCGGCCGAACATATCGTAAGGCTCTCCGCCCGGTTCCAGATAAAATCCGTCTGCCATCAAAAAATAGACATTCCGATTGTCCCCCGGCCACGATTCGATGGTAACCTGGGCATGACCGACCCCATGTTCCATGAGGATTTCCTCGGGCGAATGAAGGATCGTAATGGCAGTGCCGTCCCGCATTCGTAGCGGCCAGGGTCCAGAAGCATCAAGAATGCCGCCGTTGGGACGGCGAAAGGTCACCGTGATGGGAAAACTCTCGTAAAGGTACTGAGGCGAGGCAATTTCGCCGAACTCTGCCGTGATGTTTTCATCAGGGAGTAGGAGGGCGCGCTGAGATGTGGCATCAGTGCGCATCGATCTTGTTACCGGAAGCCCCCGTGCTGTGGCCGAAAATGCTGTTACGAGTAAAATGGCGAGAATTAGCAGGGACAGGAGGGCAATGAGGGTCTGTTTTTGCATCATGACCTTTCCTTTGCGTCAGCACTGACGCAAGAAACGTTGCTCTATTGTGACCATACCTGGCGACAAAACTGGTTTCGTTGTTATCGGTGTGCCACTGCTCAGGGCGTCCGTTTCGATCTATGTTTTGCCAGATGACCGGTACGATCACGCTTTTTCCGTTACCGGCAAGGACAACCGTCATCCCCACGACGCGTCCCTGTTCCCGAAGTCAGTAATAATGTACGCTTTGGCACGCGCCCTCAGGCCGCGGCTATCATTTTACACATCGGCAGGCGGTCTTGCCAATGAGGCACTGTCGTTTCATTATAACGACCCGCCGCCGCCCACGGTATGATCCAGATCAGGTCAGGCCTTATTGGTCAAGACGCCTCTCTGCCCGTTTCACCGCTTGTACAAAGCGCGGTATAATCATCCTCCACCCGGACAAGCCGGAACCAGGAAGGCAAGTAGACCTGTGAACCGATAAACCTGGCCCGGAAACG